>CASGCC010000031.1 GCA_949299585.1 uncultured Bacillota bacterium
AAAGATCAAGATGACCTTTCTTTTTATCTTTTTCCTTTTCATGTTCTTTTCCTTTCTTACATATATTAGACATTATATTTATCAAAAAAGTTTAAAGTTTCTAATCTATTTTCACTCAACTAATTATTCTTGGATTATGGTACAATATATTTAAAGTTAGAAAAGATAATAATCAATAATATGAGGTACCTTATGCAAGAATACATCTTAGCTATCGATCAAGGTACAACTAGTACCAGAGCGATCTTGTTCGACAAAAATGGCAATGCTATTAAGACCATTCAAAAAGAAATCGAACAATTTTTTCCTCATCCTGGCTGGGTAGAACATGACGCTAATGAAATTTGGCTACAAACCCTAGCTTGCATGTCAGAAGTTATCATTCAAAGCGCAATAGAACCATGTCAGATCAAAGCTATCGGGATAACCAATCAACGAGAAACCACAGTTGTTTGGGATAAAAAAACAGGTATGCCTATTTATCATGCTATCGTTTGGCAATCCCGTCAAAGTGACTATATCTGTGATAAGTTAAAAAAACAAGGACTTAATGAATGGTTTAAAAGTAAAACAGGTTTGATCATCGATCCTTATTTTTCACTTACGAAAGTAAAATGGATCTTAGATAATGTTCCAAATGCTCAAACTAAAGCCGAAAAAGGTGAATTATTATTTGGAACGATCGATTCTTGGCTTTTATATAAGCTAACTGGCGATAAGGTCCACGCTACTGATTACTCTAATGCCTCACGCACCTTGATGTACAACATCTATGAATGTAAATGGGATCAAGAAATTCTCGATTTATTAAATATACCTTCAACAATGTTACCTGAGGTCAAACCATCTAGTTTTATCTATGGCCATACTGCTGCCTACCATTTTTTCAATCAAGAAGTGCCAATTGCCGGCATAGCTGGTGACCAACAAGCTGCCCTTTTCGGTCAAGCTTGTTTTGAAAAAGGCATGGCCAAAAACACCTATGGTACGGGATGCTTTTTACTTATGAATCTTGGAGAAAAGCCTTTCCAATCATCACATGGTCTACTAACAACCATTGCTTGGGGCATCGATAATAAGATATATTATGCATTAGAAGGTAGCATATTTGTTGCCGGAAGTGCCATCCAATGGCTAAGAGATGGGCTTAAGATCATTGATGATGCAGCACAATCAGAAAAACTTGCCTATGATTGTCCTAATGGCGAAGATATTTATATCGTTCCTGCTTTTGTTGGATTAGGAGCTCCCTATTGGGACGATAAAGCTAGAGGAGCCATCTTTGGTTTAACTAGAGGAACATCAAAAAGCCATTTAGCAAAAGCCACTTTAGAATCATTAGCTTATCAAACCAAAGATGTACTAGACACCATGAATGAAGACACAAATTTACAATTAACCGCTTTAAAAGTAGATGGTGGAGCAACTGCTAATAATTTCTTGATGCAATTTCAAGCAGATATCTTAAATGTAAATGTTGAACGTAGTCGATTCAAAGAAACAACAGCATTAGGCGCTTGTTATCTTGCTGGTTTAGCAGTCAATTTCTTCCGCAGCAAAGAGCAAATCAAAGCTCAGCAACAAACGGATAAAACATTTGTTCCAACAATGAGCTTTGATGAGCGCAAGCAAAGATACAGAGGCTGGAAAAAAGCCGTAAAATGTTGTCAGATATATGGTCAAGAGGACGAAGAGTATGAATGATATCATCATTATTGGCGGCGGAATCATCGGGGCATTTATCGCTCATGATCTTAGCCGTTACAAATTAAAAATTACCTTATTAGAAAAAGATAATGATGTTGCTAATGAAACGACGATGGCAAATAGCGCGATCATCCACACTGGATATGATCCTAAAGATGGAAGCTTAAAAGCTGACTTAAATGTTGAAGGTCATCGACTGTATCCCCAAATTTGTAAAGATCTAGAAGTACCTTATCAACAAATTGGTGCATATATCGTTGCTTTCAATGACGAAGATGAAAAAAACTTAGCAATCCTAAAGCAAAGAGCTATTGCACGAAACATTCCCTATGAAGAATTAACACCTGAGCAATTTTTAATTGTGGAACCACTATTAAATCCTCAAATCAAAAAAGTATTATCATTTCCTACGACCGCGATCATCGATCCGATGCAAACATGTGCAGCTTTGATCGATGTGGCTATTACCAATGGGGTCGATGTTAGGTTGAACCAAGAAGTGATTTCCATCACCGATACAACTGATGGTTATTTAGTAAATACCCAAGATCATAGTTACGCTACGCGTTATGTTATAAATTGCGCAGGTATCAACAGCGCTAAGGTCGCTAGGATGATCGGTGATGATAGTTTTGACATTACTTATCGTAAAGGCGAATATTATGTCTTAGATAAAAAAGCTAGCTATTTAACCAAGCACATCATCTACCCATGTCCTAGCAAGATGGGCAAAGGGGTACTGATCGTCCCAACCATTCATCAAAATATTTTATTAGGCCCTACGGCATTTGATGTAGAAAAAGATGATGATGTCGCCACATCAATAACTGGATTACAAGAAGTAAGGCAAAAAGCTCAAAAGATCATTCCAAATATTCCTTTTGATCTTGTTATCCGAACATTTGCAGGCTTAAGAGCAAAAGGCTCAATTGATGATTTCATCATCTATGAAAATAACCAACACCCTCATTTTATCAATGTTGCAGGAATCGATTCTCCCGGGATCGCCAGTGCTCCTGCAATATCCCGTTATGTGATCAACAATTTTTTTCATGATCTTCAGCTAAAAGAGAACTACACGATCAAAAGAAGAGGATATTATCATTTTGACGCTTTGGATGAAGCTAGCAAAGCAAGACTAATTGCTCATGAACCTAAATTTGGCCATATCATCTGCCGATGTGAAAAGATCAGTGAACAAGAGATCATTGATTGCATCCATCGACCACTGGTACCCAGAACGTTAAAAGCCATCAAAAAACGTCTTCGTCCAGGCATGGGACGATGTCAAGGAGGATTTTGCGCTCCTTTGATCATCAAGATCATAGCAAAAGAGCTAAATATTCCTGAAGATCAAGTATGCTATGATGCTTATGAATCTAAGATCCTATGCTATGAAAGCAAAGGTGATGATCATGAATAAAAAATTAGTTATCATCGGCGCCGGATCAGGTGGTTTATGTGCAGCAATCAGTGCTTATAAACATGGAACCCATGACATCTTGCTCATTGAACAAGATCAAGAAACCGGAGGAATATTAAACCAATGCATTCACAATGGCTTTGGTTTGCACACTTTTAAAGAAGAACTTACCGGACCTGCTTTCGCTCAACGTTTGAAAGATGAAATAGCGCAATTACCAATAGATATTTGGCTTGATACCTGCGTTACCAATATCACAAAAGAAAAGATGGTCATTTGCCAAAACAAAAATGGTATCCATCACATCCAAGCTCAAGCTATCATCATCACTGCTGGTTGTTATGAACGTTCTCAAGGCGCTATAGCTTTGACAGGGCATCGTCCAAAAGGCATATACACTGCTGGTCAAGCACAAAAATATCTAAATCAAGATGGCTATCTAGTAGGAAAAAATGTCTTCATCCTTGGATCAGGTGATATTGGTTTGATCATGGCAAGACGCATGAGCCTAGAAGGTGCTAAGGTATATGGTGTAGCTGAGATCATGCCCTATTCAAATGGTTTAAAGCGTAATATCGTTCAATGCCTAGATGATTTTGATATTCCTCTATATTTAAGTCATACGATTTCAAATATATTTGGTAAAGATAAGCTTGAAGCTATTGAAATTAGCCCCGTCGACAAAAATCGTCAGATCATCCCTGATCAAGCAAAACGTTTTAATGTTGATACGCTATTATTATCTGTTGGCTTGATACCAGAAAATTCCTTGATATATCAATTAGGACTTCCTTTAGACCCAAAAACCAAAGGACCTATCGTTGACGAATTTTTACAATTATTACCTGGAATATTTGCTACAGGCAATGGCCTACATGTACATGATCTAGTAGACCATGTTGCTAGTGAAGCAAGACAAGCTGGTATCAACGCTAGCTTATATCTAGAAAATAAGCTTTCTAACAAGCCAATGATCCAAATAATACCCGGTGAAAACGTTAGTTATTGCGTTCCACAATTTTTTCATCAAGATAGCTCAGGATTTAAACTAAGCTTAAGAGTAAAGCTTCCTATGCCTAAGGCAAAACTACAATTTTTTGATGATAATAAATTATTAAAAGAACAAGTAATGATGAATTTGTTTCCTGCTGAAATGGTTACATATCAAATATCAGCTGATGTTCTAGCATCTATTTCCACAAAGCTAACTATCAAGGCGGTGATGATCAATGAATAAACAATTTATTTGTATATGCTGCCCTAAAGGCTGCATCATAGATGTTACATATGATCACGATAAGATTGAAAACATCCAAGGAAACTCTTGTAAACGAGGTGCTAGCTACGTTCAAGACGAATTATTTTCACCAACAAGGATGCTTACTTCAACAGTAAAGATCAACAACGCCATGCATAAGATGCTAAGCGTGCAAACAGATAAACCGATACCAAAAGATATGATCTTCCCTATCATGAAACAACTACGACATATATGTGTCGAAGCTCCGATCAATATCAATGATATCATCATAGCTAACATCTTAGATACTGGAGTAAATATCATTGCTACGCGTAGCATGGAAAAAATAACAAAGTGAACTGATATAATCCCACTGAAGTAGACACACGAAAAAATTAAAATTATCCCATCGATGTGAAACTACAAAGGTGGGATTTTATTATGGGAAGAAAAGCAAAATATACAAAGGAACAAAAAGTACAGGCATGTGATGATTATTTAAATGGAAGAAAAACAGCTAGGCAAATTGCAGATGAATTAAATATGAGCAAAAGAGGCCACGCCATAGTTCAAAGATGGGTAAAAAATTACCATGCAAATGGACATACAATTTTTGATAATAAAAGTACAAACAATAAGTATTCCAAAGAATTTAAGATGATGATCGTTCAAGAATATCTAAAAGGTCTTAAATCTGCTGTTGATTTAGCTATTAAGTATGGAATACCAGAAAATGGTACTGTTTTAAATTGGGTAAACAAGTATAATAGTCATATAGAACTTAAGGATTATATTCCTAAGCCGGAGGTCTATATGGCTGATACGCTAAAAGTAAGCAAAGAAAAGAAAATTGAAATCATAAAGCACTGTATAGATAATAATTATGATTACAAAGGTACAGCTGCATTTTATGGTGGAAATTATGCTCAGATATATAACTGGGTCAAAAAATATGAATCAAACGGTGAAGCTGCTCTAGAAGATAGACGTGGTAAGCGCAAAACTAATGAACAATTGACTGATTTAGAAAAAGCGCAACGTAGGATAGCTGAACTTGAAAGAATCAATAGACGACAAGAAATGGAGCTTGAACTATTAAAAAAAGACGAAGCCTTCGAAAAGACCTATTTGGCGAGTCTTCCGAAGGCTAAAAGAATTTATCTTATGAGAAAACAAAAGATAAAAGATTATTCGCTAATACAAGAGTTACATAAAAAACGCAACTGGCCGATAAATGAGATGTGCTTGATCATGAACATTAGCAGAAGTGCATATTATAAGTGGTTGCGATCATCACCTTCTCAAAAACAAGTCGATAAACAACGCCATGATGAAAGAATTATAACTAGAATAAAGGAGATATCAAATTCTAATCATTCTCTTTTTGGAACCATGACCATGTACTACACACTGAGAAATGAAGAATATGGTTGTGGACATAATAGAGTTTATCGATTGATGTGTATCAATGATATCAAATCTACTTACAGGCGCAAATCAAAAATGGTGTACAGATGTTACAGAAATCAAGGTACCTGCAACAGGAGAAAAATTATTTATATCACCAATGATAGATCTATATGATAGGTTTCCAGTAGCTTTAGAAATATCTGATAAAAATGACGCATATTTAGCTGATCTAACATTAGTTAATGCACATAATGCATATCCAAAAGCGATGCCACTTGTTCATTCAGATAGAGGATTTGCCTATACAAGGCAGGTATATAAAGCAAAATTAGATGAATATTCCATGTCACAATCGATGTCGCGTGTTTCAAAATGCATCGATAATGGAGTATGCGAAGGATTTCAAGGACAATTCAAAGATATGTTATTCATCTTATATCCAAACATATCCTCGAAAGATGAAATGATCAAAGCTATTAAAGGAACGCTTGACTATTATATCAACCATTATCCACAAAAAAGATTGAAGGGAAAAACTTGCGGACAAGTAAGAAAAGAGTCTTTAAAACAAAATGAATTTTCTCAATATCCAATTGTTCCAGCAAAAAAGTATGTAAGATATTGGAATGAAATTGAAGCTAAGAAAATACGACAAAAACTAATTATAGTAGAAGAAATAAAAAATCAACCCGAAACCAGATTGGAACAGGTTGATATTCGATGAGATTTTTAAATATTTCCTTTGTCTACTTGACTAGGGATGTATCATTTTGGTGCCTTCATTTTTCTTATCTTCTGTAGGCAATGATGTTTCCGTATTATCTTCCTTATATGTTATTAAGCTAATGATAAATGCCACAGCAAAAGCAATCGCTGAACCGATGCAAGCATATGCCAGATTCATCAAAGGAGCTTCACCACCTTGCGCAATGTTAGATGCTAAGTTTCCTGGACCAATCATTGAATCATAGCCAACGGTCATGATATTGTTAGCACCAATAGGGATCAAGCCATAATGCGTACCCGTCATTACTAATAATGGGAAGATAGCACCTAAGACCATTGGTAACAACCATCCAAGATATTGATCCAATAATACGATAGCTTGTGCGATCAAATTACCAATAACATATCCAATAGGTCCTAAAACAACTAAGCTTAAAGAGCCAGTAACCAAGGCTGTAATCAATGGCACCGTAAAGAATTTGATCGTTTTAGATGAAATCTTATCGGCAAATCTTTCAACATATGACATGATCCAAACCGCTAAGATGATCGGAACGACCGATGATGAATATGTCGCATTATAAATTGGGATAAAAAATAATTTGATTGCTTCTCCGCTTTCCTTTGAAGCATTTACCATGCTGACAAAATTAGGATGCAGCAAGATACCGGCAACCAAAACTGCCAAATAAGCATTACATTTAAATTTTTTAGCAGCACTGATCGCCAAGAACATTGGCATAAAATAGAAAGCAGCATCTCCCATGAAGTTGATGACCTGATAGGTACTAGAAGCGGTATCAACCCAATTAAAGGCCACCAGCAAAGCCAAAACTGCTTTTAACATACCGGCAGCTGTAATTGCAGGTAGTACTGGTGCGAAGATTCCAGAAATCATATCCAAGAAAGCGGATACCAAACCTTTTTTCGCTCCCTTTTCTTCAGCGTTACCATTTTTTTCACCAACCACTTCCTTGATCGGCGCATATACCTTGACAACATCGCTACCAATGATGATTTGATACTGACCACCATTTTGTACTACGCCCATGATCCCCGAAGTAGCCTTAAGTTTGTCTGTTTGCGCTTTTGCTTCATCTTTTAGGTTAAAGCGAAGCCTTGTAGCACAATGGGTCAAGCCAGCGATATTTTCTTTACCGCCAACCAGTTCGATAATTTTGTTACTTAGATCTTGATAATTCATATTTTTTCCTTTCCATTAACGATCTTTGGCATTTTTTGTGGTAATTCGACGAATATGAATGGTAAGGTAGATCATTTCATCATTAGTTAACTGAATGCCATATTGCTTTTGCAAGTAATCATAGACCTTTAAAACACAAAGAAATTCATTTTTATATTGCGTCTTGATCATCAAGAAGAAATTATCATCATTATCATCCTCGATTTCCTGATTAGCAAAGATGCGTTTCACAAAATACTTTAAATGGGTAACAAATCTTTCATAATGGATAGACTCTTCATCTAATTCGATCTGAAAATGATACTTGACGATATTCATCACATTTTGGATGACGCTCATCATCTCCTGCGTTTGTAAGATGCCAATGGAATCAAATGATGCATTAACGATGTGTAAAGCAATAAAGCCAGCTTCATCACTAGGAAGGATGATAGCCGTATGTTTTTCAATGATCTTCAAAGCCGCCAAACCAATTTGATATTCACTTTGATAAAATCTTTTGATCTCATTCAGCAAAGCATTCTTGATAACGATTCCTTGACGGTAACGCTCTAATGCAAAACTGATATGATCACATAAGGTCAGATAGATGTTATCATTCAATTGGTTTTCAAATGCTTTTGTGCATAAGCAACGATCTCATTAGTAATCTGTAGATCTTCTAGGGTTACATTTTTTAGGATATCTTCTAATTGCTGATAAGCTGATCGATCGTTCATCGTATAGATTTTTTCAATTTTTTCAGCATTGATCAGATCACCGATCTTTTGTTTAAAACCTAGGCCGCAGCCCATTACCAATACTTCCTGGCCATGATCATTGGTCGATCTAACGATATTATTGTTGATGATCTTTTCTATCTTCACTTTTTCGCCTCCTTACCATATCTTGTGACTAAGTATCAAAAAAAAGGCTATACTTAGTCCACAAATGCAAAAAATGCATGTGTACAAAATCGTATAGCCTGCATTACCAGTAACACTCTTTTTTATACGCGACTATGATAGCATAGCTTGTAAACGCTGTCAAAATAAATTTTAAAAAAGTATTAAAAGCGATGTGCACAGCATCACATCGCTTTGATATCTTGCCAAATATCTTAATGTTCAATTATTCTTTTGCTTTTTTTCGACTAACCAAAACACATAATAATACAAATACCGCTAATACAACGCCAATTCCTACATATGGATTTTGGAACAGCCATAATACTGCCATGACATCCAAGCAATCATGTCCAACACCAGCAGCACCATAGGCTGCATAATCAAAGATCGTAAATAAGAAGCCAGAGAAGAAGATCAAGGCGAAGCCATAAATAGCGCCCGCAATAGCTGCTCCTCTTCTTCCACCAGTTGCATTACCATAGATACCAGCAACACCACCGGTAAAGAAAGCACCAATGATCGAAACTAATGGAACTACGCCAAATACTGCAGAACTAGCGAGCATTCCAATGATCATACCAATAACGCCACTTACAAAACCAATCATCAAGGAATTTGGAGCATATGCAAACAATGCTGGAACATCTAAAGCTGGAATAGCACCTGGAACAACTTTATCTGAGATACCTTTAAATGCTGGCACCAATTCACCTAAGAACATTCTAACGCCTTGCAACAAGATCAAGATACCAGCGGTAAAGCCTAATGCTTTCAAGATGCCATACATGATATAGTTGGTGCCTGCGGCATATGGAGCAACGGCTTCTGGACCAGCAAGGATAACTACTACCAGATAGAAGATGCCCATAACGATAGATACTGACATTGAAGTATCTTTAAAGAATTCTAAAGATTCAGGCAGCTTGATTTCTTCCGCGCTCTTGGTCTTATCACCTAATAATCCACCGATATAACCAGCACTTACCGTACCAACCGTCGTTAGATGTCCGATTGCAAACATATCGCTGCCACCGGTCACTTTTCGTACCATTGGCTGACCGATCGCTGGAAAGATGACCATCAGCAAGCCTTGAAGCAAAGATCCGCAAACAATGATCATCGTTTCAGAAAAACCAGCAGCATATAATCCTGAGGCCAAAGCAACAGATAAGATCCACATCATATGTCCTGTCAAGAAAATATATTTTAATGGTGAAAAACGTGCGATCAAGACATTAACGATAAAGCCGATACCCATGATCAAAGCGCTGGTTGAAGCAATGATCGGTACGCTTGCTTGCATCGCTCCTACCACAGCTTCAGAAGAAGTTGCAAAACCATTCAAGTTAAACACCAAGGAAAACAAATCAACAAATGGCAGAATTTCCGTCACGATCAATGAAGATCCTGCTGATAAAACTAGCATTCCCAATGCTGTTTTTACCGATCCCGAGAAGACATCGCCAGCACTTTTGCCTTGCAGCAATAATCCGATCATTGCGACGATACCTAGAATGATAGCTGGAGTCTTAAATATATTTAGTATAAAATCTAGCATAATAATTATCCCCTTTCTATGCTTATTTTATTGAATCAAGATATGTTTTTATCTTTTCTTTTACTTCATTAACATCCATGATGTTATTTACGAATACTACATTATTTTGTTCCGCAAAGTTTTTTCTAAATCCTTCGGTCGTAACAATAAAATCACATTCTTTACCTTTTACGGTTCCCATGTCCCAATGCTCGATCTTGCATTTTTCTTTCAACTGGCTCATTGCAGAATCAACGGTCATCTTTAAGATCAAGCTGCTGCCTACACCTAATCCACATACGGTAATAATCTTATACATCCTGTTTTCCCTCCTTTAAAATTATAGACAATCGATAAGATCATGATATTTTGCAATGTGTTCAGCATTTATGGCATCACCACGATCTAGATTTGAGCTTACGTAAGTAGGTGGAACAACATCATTTTCAACGCAAATTTCAATAGCACGCGAAGTAATGCAATTCATGACCAACATTCCTAAGATCGTAGAGGTACCTGTAAACTTATCTGGCATCTTATCCAACGATAAACAAGCATCGCCTGAAACACATTTAACATCGATAACGACATCTGCAACATCTTTTAGATTCTTTCCGGAGGAATGGCGTGAAGTAACCGAGTTGGAAAAAGCAATTGAAGTTAAAGCCACTACTTTCATGCCAATCTTCTTTGCTTCTAAAGCCATATCTACAACTCCGGCATTTCTTCCAGAAATGGACACGATGATCATGGTATCATCTTTGCTAACATTTTCTAGGTTCAAATATTGTCCGCTAAACCCTTCAACTCTTTCTTGCAAAGTAGATAACTTTGCTTTAGGAAATAATGCAAGATGCGGAATCAATAAAGCATTGACCGGAACTAATCCACCAGCACGATAGAAAACTTCCATTGCAAACATTTGCGAATGTCCACAGCCAAATACATGGACGACTCGATCTTTCATGATCGAATCAGCACAATATCGAGCGGCTTGTTCGATGTTTTCTTTTTCTTCATTGAATTGTCTTGTCATCTGCTCGGTAACAATTGAGTAATATTCTTCGTGTTTCATCATGCATTTCCTCCTATTTTTTCTAATGTTGCAATGATATCTTCTTTACTTCCATGATTTCTAATCAAATTTGTAAATTCTTCATTTTGTAATAATTTAACCACATCCTGCAAGGCTTCCATATGAGAATCTCCATCTACGGCTCCAAAGCCAAAAGCACAGACGATTTCTTGATTTTCAAATTCTTTAAAATATACCGGATTTTTTAAGGTGATCAATGATAAACATGGTTCTTTAACCAATTCGCCAGGTTTGCCATGGAAAAAGGCAATCTTTGGCAACAAGATCATATATGGTCCATAAGTATGGATGACATCGATCATGGTTTGAATGAATTCTTCTTGGATAAGTTCTTTTTGCAGCAGCAAACCGCCAACTTCCTGAATAGCCTGCTGCCAGGTATCACATTCTACTTCTGTTTTGATTAGATCTGGGGTCAAAAATTCTTTCATCTTATCTCCTTCTACTGGTTATAATGTTATGACCAGTTGCGATATTAATTAAGATATCTTACGATATCTTAAGCAGTTAATTGAACAGTAAACTCAAATGTATCGCCTTTGGAAACGATAGCTGAATAACATACTACCTTTTCTTTAGCATAACTTGTCCTTTTTACCAATAAGCCATAATACTTTTTGGGACATTTTAACAAATTTGCTTCTAACGCATTTAGCTCACATGCTTTAAAAGTTTCGATCGCTCGATCGATCTTAATGCCGTAATCTTGTTCTAAGGTGCGATACAAACCTTTTTTGGTAAAGTCGATATTCATCAAAAATTCATATCCTTCATAAGGAAAATATGTCTTTTCAACCATTATCGCTATATCTTCAGCACATCTTAGCCTTTCTAGATAGATCACTTTTGCCTTCTCTTCAATACCTAGATGGAAAGCAAGATAGGGCGTTGCCTCCATGATCTCTCTTTTAACGACCATCGTTGAAGAAATCTTTCCTTGTTTTTCCATTTCTTTCGAAAAACTATAGACATTTCCTAAATTTTGAATGATGCTCTTACCTAAGATGAATGTCCCTTTACCTTGTACTTTTTCTAATTTTCCTTGTCTAACAAGCTCATCTATGGCTGCTCTAACTGTTATTCTCGACATGCTATACTGTTTGCATAGTTCACGTTCCGAAGGAATCATTTGTCCTTTCTTTAATATTCCTTTGTCTATTTGCTCTTCGATCATTTCAGCTAGCTGGCAATAGAGAGGAATCTTAACATTTTGTACCATCTTCATCCTCCACACCTATATATTAACTGGTTATAACCAGTATGTCAACATTTTTTTAAGCGCTTTCATATTTTTTTAAAAAAAAGCTTATATTTTTTGAATATAAGCCCTTTATGATTAATAATTTAATGCTCTATTAAGCATGATTATGCCCAATACATCAACGATTCCGATCAAGATCAGAAACATTCCAAACATGGATACTACCATTGTTAAGGTTGTCAATGGGTATACCAGCATGGTAATACCAAAGATAATTGGGAATAATACCGAGATGATCAATGAGAACAATCCGCTATGATTATTTTTATAAACCTTGAAAGCAGAGAATGCTCTTACCGTTCCATCAAGGATCAATAATGTCCCTGCAACAGCTGGCAAGATACCAGTTACTACCGCGGTATTAAAATATACATATAAGCCTGAAACGATCAGTAATGCGGCCATGATCACATTCATCGTCGTACCTTCTTTGCGGAAATAGCCATATATCAAATAAATTGCATACATTACGGCTAAAATGGCTAAAGTATCGACAAATAATGCGGCTGTCATGGCAGGATATACCATTATCAGCAATCCTGCCAAGACATATACGATCGATCCTAAGACCGATGGGGTCCAAAATTCTATTCTGTTAATCATTTTTTGTTTTCTCCTTAAATTAAATTGTTTTCTTTTAATAATTCT
>CASGCC010000032.1 GCA_949299585.1 uncultured Bacillota bacterium
ATTCAAACATTATTTATGAATTATAAATATGCTAATCTAACTTTTAATGAAAAATTCTTGGGTATGGGCTATTCTACCTTTATGAATGGTTCGATCTTGCTAGAAAAAGATTTTGTCCAACAAATCTATACCTGAGGCTATGTAGGCGAATTGTTGTGCTGTTTACCTTGGGTATTCATTACGCTTGCTGGAGCAATCATGGTCTTGATCAAATGGAAGAAATTGATCAATTTAGAAGTTATGACCTTGGCGATGGGTGTTGTTGGCATGCTGGGATGTGGATATACCAGCGGGCATACTTTAGATCAATTTGTGACATCGATCTTTTTAGCAATGCTAGTAGGATTATTATTAAATCGCATCCATGATGCATATAAGAAAGAAGAAGATCATGAACAAGCTTAGTGTAATCGTACCATGTTATAACTCTGAAAGATATATTGCCAAATGCTTAGATAGCTTAGTTAATCAAACCTTAAAAGATCTAGATATCATCGTTATCAATGATGGATCGACCGATGGCTCATTGGCAATAATTGAGGAATATGCAACAAAATATCCTAATATCAAGGTATATACCAAAGCAAACGAAGGTATTGCTGCCGCAAGAAATTATGCTTTGGATAAAGTAGAGACCCCTTATTTTGGTTTTTTAGATAGCGATGATCATGCGGAACAAACGATGTTTGAAAAGCTATATCAAAAAGCTATTGAAACAAAAGCTCAAGTTGTTGTTTCTAATTTTATCTGGGTAGAAGATGACAAACAACGTTTAGAAAAGGAAGGACCATATAAACCGCATCAAGATATGATGATCAACTTGTTTGCGGTATTATGGAACAAGCTATATGAAACCCAATTTGTTAAAAATACCCATATTCGCTTTCCTGATGGCAATCGCTATGAGGACGCATATTTCTTATATTGTTTATGTGCACATGTAGAGAAAATTGCATTTGTTGATGAGGCATTTGTATACTATGTCCAACATGGCAAAAGCATAACGCATACCAACAATCATGAAGTAAAAAATATGATAACGGTATTCAATAAGATCGTTGAACATTATAAACAAATAGATAAGTATCAGCAATATCATGATGAATTAGAATATCTGCATATCAAGTTTTTCTTAGGGAATAGTTTTTTACGCAGTGCCAAGATCAAAGATAAACAAGATCGTAAAGAAACGATCATGATGGGCTGGGATTTATTGAATGAACGCTTTCCACATTGGAGCAAGAATAAATATTTAAAGATCTTGCCAGGTATGAAAAATAAATATTTTAAGATCGTTCGCAGTTGGAATATCATGTTTTTTGCTTGGCTATTTAGAAACTTAGCTAAATAAGCTTTTGTTTGTTAAAAAATCAAGAATAATATTAAAATTTACTTTTTAAGCAAGATATAATAAAATATCAAAGATACGGAGGAAGAATATGAGCTTGTTATCGATCGTTGTTCCATGTTATAACGAGCAGGAAACAGTTTCGTTATTCTTTGATGCAACTAGCAAGGTATTATCATCCATGGATATGGATTATGAAATAATTTATGTTAATGATGGTTCAAAAGATAATACCCTAAATGAATGCATCAAGTTATATGAAAAGCATCCTGATGTCGTAAGAGTAATTGATTTTAGTCGTAATTTTGGTAAAGAAGGTGCCTTGTTAGCTGGCTTAGAAAATGCTAAAGGTGATTATATTACCGTGATGGATGCTGATCTACAAGATCCTCCTGAATATTTGCCATTGATGTTTGAAGAATTGGCTAAAGGGTATGATGTCATAGGTACCAGAAGGGTATCACGTAAAGGAGAACCCCCAATTAGATCGTTTTTTGCTCGTCAGTTCTACAAACTGATCAATCGGTTTACCGAAGTTGAGATCGTTGATGGCGCCAGAGATTATCGTTTGATGACGCGGCAGGTCGTAGATTCGATTTTAGAACTAAAAGAATATCATCGCTTTTCTAAAGGTTTATTCGTTTGGGTAGGCTATAAGACCAAATATCTAGAATATGAAAATGTGGAACGGGTAGCAGGAGAAACAAGCTGGAATTTTTGGGGCTTGTTAAAATATGCGATCGAAGGGATCATTGCCTTTACGGTTGCTCCGCTGAGGATGGCAACCTTTATGGGCATATTGATTTCATTTATTGCATTTTGTAGCTTGATCTTTGTCGTTGCTAGAGCGCTGATTTTTGGTGATCCAGTCAGCGGTTGGCCTAGCATGGTGTCAATTATGTTGTTTTTGGGTGGTATTCAGTTATTAGCGTTAGGTATCATTGGCGAGTACTTATCAAAAACATATATGGAAGTAAAGAAAAGACCTAATTATATCGTGAAAAAAATATATGAAAAAGGAGGAAATCATGACCAGACAAACTAAAAGAGTAGCGTTGAGCCCAGAAGAGAAGGCCAAAAGAAGAAAGGCAAAAAAAGTAAATAACAATATTACGCTAGGAATCATCATCCTATCAATTGCGGTCGTTGCTTTCTTCTTGTTCAATATTTTTACGATTGGCTTTAAAAGTTCTGCAGGCGGCAGTGGAACGACATTATCATTGGATAGTGGCAAAAAGCTATCTAATGATCAATATACCATTGGAAATAACCCAACGGATGTGCAGAAGGAATATTTCAATGAATTATCAAAAGCTGTTGAAGCTAATGATCCTGCCAAGATCGCAGAGTATGTCGTTAAATCTTTTGTTTCTGACTATTATACCTGGACCAATAAAGATGGTAACTATGAAGTTGGTGGTGTGCAGTATATCTTTGGTACCAAGTTTACTGCTTTCCAAGAAGAAGCTAGATGGACATTTTATTCTGATCTAGATCTATATATTACCCAATATGGGCGTGAAAATTTGATCGAAGTAGCTAGCGTTGAAACGACAGAGCCTCGTGCAGGCGCTACTTCAACGATCAATGGTGAAGAATATGAAGGCTATTATCTGGAAGCTAATTGGACCTATAAGGATTCAAGCGCTATCGATGTAAGCAAGTTCCAGAATCGTGCTTACTTTGTTGTTGTAAATAATAATGGGCGTTATGAAATTACGGAAATCCAGCCTTTAGGCAATGATCTAACAGGAGGTGAAACTGCTGATGAGTAATTCAAGAAGTAAAAAATCATCAAGAATGAATCAAAATTTGACTTTAAACGTTATTTTAGCAGTAGTTTTAGCTCTAGTAGATTTTGGAATGATGTATTTGATGTATACATTAACTTCATTCTCTAATTTTAGCAAGTTGATTTTCATCATCATTAATGTCGTGGTATTGGCATTGTTGCTAGGATTGAATATCTTATTTATCGCAACGATCAAATCACGTAAGAAAAATTTATTTAATACGACGATCATCATTACGGTAGTGCTTGCGATGTTGTCTGGCTATGGCACATACGCATCATTCAAAGTTAATAAGAACGTTAATAAGATCATCGTTACCGGAGATCAAACCCAAACTGTTGAAGCAGCAATCGTTGCCAAGGATGGTTTGGTATCAGTTTCTGATCTTGATGGTAAAACCGTAGGTGTGATCACCGGAGCTAATTATACTGAAATTGGTAAATCAAACCTGGATGCTGAAGTATCCGTAAGCTATGTAGAATATGCTGATGTCAATACGTTGTTTACTTCTTTGATCGCCGATGAGATCGATGCTGCGATCATGCCTAGCAATTACGTAGGTTTATTTGAAGTAGTTTCGGGCTATGAAGAAGCTTTGGAAAGCGTTGATACAGTTACGACCTATAGTCAAAAAGTAACGGTAACGGTAGAAAAATCCGACAAGGATATAACCTCTGAACCATTTTCAATCTTGGTATTAGGAGTGGATGAAGGAAGATCAGATGCCAACATGTTGGTTACGGTTAATCCGATTAGCTTAACGATTACGTTAACTTCCATTGCCCGTGATAGCTATGTACCAATTGCTTGCTATGCCGGTCAAGCTAGTGATAAGCTAGGCCATGCTCGGGTACAAGGTGTACAATGCACGATCGATACGATCGAAAATTTGCTTGATGTTGAAATTGACTATTATTTCGAAAGTAATTTTGCAGGTGTTGTTTCGATCGTAGATGCACTTGGAGGAATCGTAATTGATAATCCATACGAATTTGTTGGGCAAAACTCATCCGATCAACGTGGGCATTATACAGTTTGGATCCCAGCTGGCGATAATGTCCCAGTAAATGGTGAACAAGCTTTGGCATTTGCCCGTGAAAGACATTTATATGCAACGGGAGATTTCCAACGTCAAGCTAACCAACAGCACGTTGTAGAGCGTATCTTGCAAAAAGCGATGGAAACTCGTGATCTGAATAAATTGTTGAATGTTTTAGATGCAGCCGGTGATAATGTCACCACCAATATTACGGTTGATCAATTTATTTCGTTATTTAATTATATTTTAGAAAAAGCAAATCGTTATTATGACCAAGATAATATCATCAATATGTTTAATATCGTTGGCTCAAGAGTAACAGGATATAATTCAAGCGTTTGGTCAGAAGCTTCACAGTTAGCAATGTCAATTGTTAGACCATATGAAGGTTCGATTGCTGATAACCATGAGGCAATTGTTCGTAACTTAGATTTGACTAGTGAGATTGATGCTTTGCCATATTTCTACTGGAATGCTAAATTTGAATATATTCCACCAACGATTTCAAATGAAACTTATTCAGAACAGATCATTCAATCAGAAACACCACAGTCTTACTGGTGTACGACCACCGGTGGAACTTGGGATGGTTCAGCTTGTGCATGCCCTGTTGGGGAATTTGTTGAAAACAAGGGATGTGTTCAGGATAGTGCATCTAATTATACTGATACGGCATCATGTCAGGCTGCAGGATTTATCTGGGATGAATCTACAAATGCATGTGTAACAACCTGTCCAGCAGGCACGACATCTGATGGTAAATATTGTCGGGCAACTAAAGCTGATCCTTCAACTTATACAAATGAAACAGATTGTATCAGTAACGGTAATAAGTGGGATCCAACAACAGCTAAGTGTGCGGCAACCTGTCCATCAGGAACTGATGATAATGATGGTGATGGTAAGTGTACGGTGACCCAGAAAAATGCAAGTGATTATAAAGATAGTACATCTTGCGTAGCCGCTGGTTACAAATGGGATGAAGCTAAAGCAAGCTGTGTTACAAGTTGCCCATCTGGAACGACCGATACTAATGGAATTTGTAAAGTTGCTTCAACTACTACTCCGCCAACAGCTACTACTAAACCAAAACCGGAAGAAATAAAAGATGCTGGAACGTGTATCAGTAGTGGATATAAATGGAACAATGTTGCGGGAGCTTGCGTAACTAGCTGTCCATCAGGCACTACAGAAAGTAGTGGCTATTGTAATGCGCAAAAGCAATGTCCAGCAAACTCCATTTGTGATAGCAATGGAACGGTAACAGGATGCAATAGCGGATATATCTTGCAAGGAGGTCAATGTGTAGCCTTTACTTGTCCAGCAAATGCAACATGCGATAGTGCTGGTAATATAACCTGTAATTCAGGATATAAACTAGAAAATGGTCAATGTGTTTCAGAAACACCAACAGGTGGAGATGGATCAAGCACCCCTTCTACAGAAAATAACCAACCAACTCTATCAACTTATTCGCAAAATTTATTAGAAAATAATAAATTAAGTTTGATTGAATATATCTTTAAGAATCTAACATTCATGAATAAATAAGAAAAGGCTGTTTTACGCATCTAAAGATGTGTAAACAGCTTTTTTATGATACAATAAATAAGGTTAAAAGGAGATATTTATAATATGAAAGGTATCATTCTTGCAGGAGGAAGCGGGACCAGATTATACCCGATCACGAAAGTAACAAGCAAACAATTATTGCCAATATATGATAAGCCGATGATTTATTATCCATTATCAACGCTGATGTTGGCAGGAATAAGAGAAATTTTGATCATTAGTACGCCCCATGATCTGCCTAATTTTGAACGGTTATTGGGCGATGGCAGTCAGTTTGGGGTAAGCTTTTCTTATAAGGTGCAAGAACAGCCAAATGGTTTGGCTCAAGCTTTTGTCATTGGTGAAGAGTTCATTGGCAATGATGATGTCTGCTTGGTGCTAGGCGATAATATCTTCTATGGACATAAATTTGGTACGACCTTGCGCAAGGCTGCAAATAATAAAGGACGGGCTACGGTATTTGGCATTCATGTCAATGATCCTGAACGTTTTGGGGTCGTTGAGTTTGATGATACCGGCAAAGTATTATCATTGGAAGAAAAACCTTCGCATCCTCGTAGCAACTATGCGGTAGTTGGTTTATATTTCTATGATAATCGGGTAGTGGAATATGCTAAACAGCTAAAGCCAAGTGCTAGAGGTGAATATGAGATTACCGATCTAAATAAGATCTATCTAGCAAATGGTGAGTTAGATTGCGAGTTATTAGGCCGCGGTTTTACTTGGCTAGATACAGGAACGGTTGAATCCTTGGCGCAAGCTAGCAATTATGTCAAGATCATTGAAGAAGTTCAAGGTATCAAGATCAGCGTTCCGGAAGAAATTGCTTATTATAATAAATGGATCAATGAAGAAGAAATGCTAAAAGCAGCTAAAAGCTATGGCAAGAGCCCTTATGGGGAACATTTACGCAGGGTTGTCAGCGGGGCAGTACAGACAACATATAACAAAGGTGGTAAATAGTGAAGATTATATTTATAGGTTGTGGATATCTAGGCCACAATTTAAGCAAAGGGTTATTAAATAAATATGATGTATCGATCTTAGGTATCGAGAGTCCTTATGTCGAGCATTCTCCTTGGTTTAGATATGCTGATGTATTTGATATGGGAACGATGATCAATCAGGATCTACAGGATGCCATCGTTATCGATACGGTAAGTCTGGTAGGAAATAGGACAACTAGTGACGATCCTGAACGTTTGTTACGTAGCATCAAATATAAATATCAAGGTTTGTTAGATGTATTAAAAGCAAAGGGTGTCAAGCGTTATATCTTTTTTAGCAGTGGGGGAACGATCTATGGTGATAGCGCGGAGCCTATCAAAGAAGATCATATTTTGAACCCTAAGAGCTTGTATGGCAAAAGCAAGATGATGCTAGAAGCATTGATCAAAGAAAGCGGTATTGATTATTTGATCTTAAGGCCTTCTAATCCTTTTGGGGGCTTTCAGGTAACTAATGGACAAGGGGTCATTCCCATCTTGATCAATAAGGCTTTGGATCAAGAACCATTTGATATGTATGTCGAAAAAGACAGCGTTAGAGATTATTTTTATATCGATGATTTTGTTGATATCTTAGATAAGCTGATTGCCAAAGACATTTCTAAAGAAACCTTAAATGTAGGATCAGGCATTGCAACTTCTTTGCAGGATGTCATCGATTGCGTAGAAAAAAGCACGCAGCAAAAGATCATCATCAATGAAGTGGAAAAAGATGAAACAGCCGTCAAAAGCATCGTTTTAGATATCAGCAAGCTGAAAAAACTGATAGATCATGAAAATAGCGTTAGTTTAGAAGAAGGAATCAAATTAGAAACGGAAAGAATAGAAAGAGGAAGAGAATGAAGATATTAGTAACAGGTGGTGCCGGTTTCATCGGCGGAAATTTTGCTCACTATATGACCAATACCTATCCTGAAGATCAGATCGTAGTGCTGGATGCATTAACATATGCCGGTAACTTGGAGACATTGGAACCGATCATGGATAAACCTAACTTTAAATTTGTCAAAGGCGATATTCGTGACCGAGCTTTTATCGATGATTTATTTGCTAAAGAAAAATTTGATGTCGTGGTTAATTTTGCTGCTGAGAGCCACGTTGATCGCAGCATTGAAAATCCTGGCCTATTTGTGGAGACCAATGTCATGGGCGTACAGGTATTGTTGGATGTGTCACTTAAATATGGCGTGAAACGTTATCATCAGGTGTCTACGGATGAGGTATATGGTGATCTACCACTTGATCGTAAGGATCTGATGTTTACCGAAGATACGCCTTTGCATACTTCTAGTCCTTATAGTGCGTCTAAAGCAAGCGCTGATTTGTTGGTACTGGCATATCATCGTACCTTTAAATTGCCAGTAACCATTAGCCGTTGTTCCAATAACTATGGACCATACCATTTTCCTGAAAAGCTTATTCCTTTGATGATCAGTCGTGCTTTGGCTGATGAAAGCTTACCGGTATATGGCAAAGGTGAAAATGTACGCGATTGGCTGCATGTGCATGATCATTGCACCGCTATCGATCTAGTTATTAGGAAAGGTCGTGAAGGCGAAGTATATAATATTGGCGGTCATAATGAAAGAACTAATCTGGAAGTAGTTAAGACCATCCTTAAACAATTAGGTAAGCCTGAAAGCTTGATCCATTTTGTTACTGATCGTCCAGGTCATGATCTGCGTTATGCTATCGATCCAACGAAGATCGAGAATGAATTAGGCTGGAAACCGGTTTATAATTTTGATACTGGCATCAAGCAAACGATCGAATGGTATCTAAATAATAAGACCTGGTGGGAAAATATCATCAGCGGCGAATATCAAGACTACTATGCCAAGATGTATAAAGATCGTCAATAAGGAGGAAGCAAAGATATGAGTTATGATGTGATTATCGTAGGCGCCGGATTTGCGGGCAGCGTTATTGCGCAAAAGTTTACCGCCGATGGTAAAAAAGTCTTGGTCATCGAATCAAGAAAACATATCGGTGGCAATATGTATGACTATATTGATGAAAATGGAGTTAATCGTCATCAATACGGTCCACATATCTTTCATACCAATAGCAAGCGGGTCGTAGATTATCTAAGCAATTTTACCCAATGGTATCCTTATGTTCATCGGGTGTTAGGCAATGTCAATGGGCATATCGTACCTATCCCTTTTAACTTAAGATCGATCGAAGAATCATTTGAGGCTGATAAGGCAGAAAGATTGAAACAGGTCTTGGTTGATAGCTATGGCATGGATAAGAAAGTTCCGATCTTGCAATTACGCCAAAATAAAGATCCTAATGTCGTAGAATTAGCTAATTATATCTATGAACATGTGTTTAAATACTATACGATGAAACAATGGGGGCTAACGGTAGAGCAGATCGATCCTGAAGTAACCAACCGGGTACCGGTAAATGTTAGCTATGATGATCGTTACTTTGCCGATGAATATCAGATCATGCCTAAAGAAGGCTATACCAAGATCTTTGAAAAGATGCTTTCTGGGGTTGAGGTATGGTTGGATACCAAAGCAAATGATGTCTTACGCGTAGATACTGAAAATAAGAAGATCTATTTTAAAGATGAAGAATTTAACGGTATCGTCGTTTATACCGGAGCAGTAGATGAGCTATTGGATTATCGTTTGGGAGAATTACCATATCGTTCCTTGCGCTTTGAAATTGAAACCCATGATGGTCAGTATCAACAAGCAACGACGATCAATTATCCAACGCCGCATAGTCAAAATGCCTTTACCAGAATTACGGAATATAAATTGATGATGGAAAATTTTCCTCAGGATAAGACAACGATCGCTATCGAATATCCATTAGCTTATGATCGCAAGGCTTATGAAGGCAATATCCCATACTATCCGATCTTTACCTTGGATAATCAAGCTAAGTATGAACGTTATTGTGATCTTTTGAAAGGTATCGATAATTTGTATCTTTTAGGTCGTTTGGCAGAATATAAGTATTACAATATGGATGCCATCATTGATAAAGCTTTAGACTTATATGAAAAAATTAGATGAGCGATCATCTAATTTTTAAAAGGTAGAGAATATGAAAATATTAAAGGTATTATTAACGGTACTATTATTGATAAGCACTGGCGGTTGTCAAAACAAAACTTTGGCGGTTGGCGAGCCGACATCTATTAGCTTTGAAGATTTAGCAACCATCAATGGTATGGAAGGTCAGGCTTATATCATCGATGAAGCTGTTTTGAACATTGATAAAGATGTCTTTACGTTTCAATGTTGGATCTTGCCAACAAACATCGATAATGGAGCTGCGATCTTAAGCTTGCAGGGCGAAGGCATATCTTATGATGTCATTGGCTTTGATGAAGATAATGGTTTATCATTGAACGATGGAGAGAAGATCGTTGCTAATAGCGAAGCTTATCTGCAGATGGATGTTTATAATCAGTTGGTCTTAACTTATGATAAGGGCAAGGTCAAGGTATATCTTAATGCTGTGTTAGCTTTTGCTACTTCGATCAAAGATCTGCCAGATCTTCAACTAACGATCGGCCAAGCTGGTGTTGATGGTCAGATCGAAGAAGCTAGCATTCAAGATGGCATCGTAAGCGAAGATGTGATCGAAGGATCATATGTCGAGATGCAGCCTTATGTATATCTATATGATCTGCAATTTAATGAGATGGATAATGTAAAAGAAGATTTTTGGCTTTATCCTGAGCTGGTCATCGGTGAAGATAGCTATCCGATCACATGGACCAGCAGCAATGAAGATGTGATCAAACCAGAACGGAATCATGGCGTGATCACGATTCCTGATCAGACGACAACGGTTACGATGCATGCTGATGTCATGATCAATGGACAGCATTATGAACAAGATTATCAATTTACGGTATGTGCGAATGACGATATCGAAGCTTTGCTTAAAGAGGATGGACAAAAGCTGTTAAATGAGCTAGGTTATATTGCCAACGATCAACAAAGCTTGCCATCAAGTGGTGCCAACGGCAGCATGATCAGCTATGAAGTATTGGCGGGTGATGCTTATGTTGAAGATAATATATTACATAAGACCACGACGGAAGAAAAACCGATGATTGCTTTGAAAATAACGCTAATTCTGCAAGAAAAGCAGCTTGTTGAAGAAGTTTCATTGTGTTTGCTAGATGAATATGCTGGTTATCTTTTAAGCTATTTTATCAATAACGATAGTGAAGATGAAAAAGGAGCTTTGGCTTATAGCTATGATGGCTTAAATTGGACTAATCTTGATGGTTACCTATTAAGCAGCGAACTGGGAACCGGGCGGGTTCGTGATCCATTTATCGGGCGCAGCAAGGATGGTGATTTTATCATTTGTGCAACTGAAGGCTTTGATAATCCAAATATATATCTATGGGAAAGCGATGATCTGATCGAAATCCTTGATCATCAATTGGTAAAGGTTGCTTATCCTAATGATCGTTTGCAGCTGACGGGCGAAAGGGCATGGGCACCAGAGCTTACCTATGTGCCTGAAGAAGCCCGCTATTACATTTACTTTTCTGATCCGCTGGATGAAGACAGCGGCAGCATTTACTATATAACTAGTCAGGATCTTACTAATTTTTCTTATCCGCGCTCTTTGCTAAGCGTTGGTTATCCGATCATCGATGGAACGATCACTTGTGTTGATGGGGTTAACTATATGTTCTATAAGGATGAAAGAGAGGGTGCGAAGACGATATTCTATGCCCAGAGCATGGATATAACCCAAGGTTTTGGCAAAGCCTATGATAATAAGTTCATCTTTGAACAAAAGGAGATCGAAGGACCATTTATCTTTAAAAATATCCATGGGGATAATTATTATCTATATGTTGATAATTATCCTAATCAAAAGTTCTATGTTGCTAGTTTTGATAAATTGGGCCATGATGCTAACTTTGTATGGCTCGACGAAGAAGCGTATAGCTTACCAAGCGAACAAACACGACATGGATCGGTGATTCCTGTCACGCAAAAAGAACTTGATCGTATCATTTTAGCCTATCAATAAGCAAAGCGTAAAAAACTTTGCTTTTTTTAAAATAAGGGTTGACATAATGGTTAGCTAATGCTAACATATAGTTAGCATTAGCTAACCTAGTAATAGTCTCCTCATCTTTATACATCCATAAAGATACTAGTGCAAGTTAGACGAATGCTTCCTTGATAATCTTGATGATATATTTATCTAAAAGATAAAAAGCGCAGATATCATCAATCATAACTTGAAGCAAGCTATTATTTTACCTTGATCAACCACTTAGTCTTTCCTTTTAATTATCTTGCTTTAGGTTTCGCTCTTTGTTTAGATGCAAAGAGCTTTTTTTTATGCAAAGAAAAAGATGCTAGGCATCTTTTTGGTTGGTAATGATGATTTCTTTGATCTTTTTGCATCCGCCGAATTGTTGGAAGTATGTTGCAAGTTCCTGCATGTTTTTTTGATATTTAGGATCATCGACCAAGGCCTTGAAATCTTCATAGATATATTTGACGCTGAACAAGCTTTGGCTTAAGCGAAAGGCCCCATTATTCTTGTACATGATGCTGGCGTTAGCTTGATGCGGATAAAAGTTATTGGAGATGATGATCTGGGGGATCCGATATTGTAAAGCCAGATAGGTGTTGATATCGCTGCCATCATGGATAAAGACACAAGCATCCTTTAAGACCGATGACATGATCAGATTATCCGCAACATGAAAGTTATAGGCTTGTAAGCTTAAGCGAGGGCTATACATCTGTACATCATATGGGCTATGCATGAAGGCTTCTTTGATGATCTTTAGCTGTTTGTTGTCAGAAATGATCGCGTTTGCTAAATTGACCACGATCTTCTTATCGTAGCTGCTGCAGATATCATCCAGATCTTCACCGACGAAGGTGGTTTTATCATCCACGGGGATCGGTTGGTAATTTAGGGATGAAAAGATAAAGCGATGATCGAGCTTTTCGTATAATTCATTCAATGATAAGACCTGCGGCAATTGATAATATGATAAGATACGGTTCAAAGCGCTGATGCCTTTGGCATAGATGGTCTTACGATGCAAATAATAACTGTATGTCCCATAGCATTTAGTGTTGGTCAGCTGGGCAGCGATGATCGCATTGATATTATAATGGCTATAGATGGCATCAGGCTTATATTCCTTGATAGCTTTGATCATCGTTTCGATCTCTTCGATGCAGCTGATCTTATCTAGCATCTTATAATGATATAAGAATTCATCAAAGCTTTTGATCTCTAGCTTGTTGTTTTGATTTAAACGGAATGAAG
>CASGCC010000033.1 GCA_949299585.1 uncultured Bacillota bacterium
CCATTATCAATAACTTGAATTAATTTTAAGCCACCTTCTTCAATAATTACATCGATCTTGCTGCTATTGGCATCGATACTATTTTCAACTAATTCCTTAACAACATTCGCAGGTCGTTCGATTACTTCACCCGCTGCTATTTTATTAGCTAAAATATCATCAAGTTGTCTTATTTTTTGCATTTAATCACCTGCTTTCATTCAATTTCTTTAACTCGATTAAAGTCGATAAAGCATCAATCGGTGATAATGTCATTGGATCAATTCCATCAAGATATTTTTCTACCACACTAGGTGAATTTACTGGAACTTCTTTTAATGAATCATCACTCAAATGATTTTCAATATTGTTCTCTTCTAACGCTTCTAATAATACATTTGCCCGGTTTAAAACTTCATCTGGCAATTTTGCTAGCTTAGCAACATTTACACCATATGATTTATTAGAACGTCCTGGTTTAATACGATATAAAAAGACTAAATCATCATTTTCAATCGAAGCACTAGCATGGACATTTTTTATTCCTAAATTCTTATCTTCTAAGAATGTTAATTCATGATAATGCGTTGAAAATAATGTAATGCATTTAATTTTAGTTGCAATATATTCAATCATTGCTTGAGCGATAGCCATTCCATCAAATGTAGCAGTTCCTCGTCCAATTTCATCAAAAATAATCAATGAATTTTCAGTAGCAAAACGTAAAGCATTATTTGCTTCTAACATTTCAACCATAAAAGTTGATTGTCCAGATACTAAATCATCACTAGCACCAATTCTAGTAAAAATCTGATCAAAAATTGGTAAATTAGCCTGACTACAAGGAACAAAACATCCAATTTGGGCCATTAAAGCAATCAAAGCAATTGAACGCATATATGTTGATTTACCACCCATATTTGGTCCAGTAATCATTAAAACAGGATTTTTACTATCAATATCGACATCATTTGCAACATAACTGCCTTCACTCATAACCCGTTCAATAACCCCGTGACGTCCATCAGTAACATTAAATATCTTTTCATGATTAAAAATAGGTCTTACATAACTATTTTCACTAGAAATCATTGCAAGTGATTGAAAAACATCAATTCGAGCAATTACTTTTGCAACATCCTGGATTAGATGAACATCTTTTTTTATTGTATTTCTAATTTGTGTAAAGATTGCATATTCTAGTTTAACCATTTTATCCTGAGCGTTTAATAACTTTGATTCCATCTCTTTTAATTCCGGTGTAACAAAACGTTCTGCGTTGGCTAAACTTTGTTTACGAGTATAGTTAAATTCATCTTTTACTAATGATAAATTTGCTTTGGTCACTTCTATGTAATAACCAAAAACACGATTATATCCTACTTTTAAAGTTTTGATCCCGGTTTTTTCCTTTTCCTTGGCTTCTAATTCTACGATCCAATCCTGATTATCGCTTTGGATCTTCCGTAATTCATCTAGCTGCGGATCATAACCAGGATTAAAGATATTCCCATCACGCACCTGAACCGGAGCTTCTTCATTGATGACGCCCGCTATCATCTGATACAGATCATTGCAGGTATCGACATCGATCAAATTTTTAAAGATATCATTATCTAATAATTTAAAGATATCTGGTATTTCTTTCAATGTTTTTTCCAAGCGCAAACAATCGATCGCATTAGCATTATTCATTGCGATCCTCGCGATCAAACGTTGGATATCATAAACATTCGCTAATTTTTCGCGCAGATCATCACGCACCAAGAAATTCTTTTGTAAAAATTCAACTCTATCTAATCTTTGCTCGATATCTTCCTTTAATAATAAAGGCTTTTCGATCCATTGCTTAAGCAATCTTGAGCCCATCGCGCTTTGGCATTTATCTAAAAAGCTCCATAAACTTTCTTTTTTATTTTTATTTTGTGCAATTAGCTCTAAATTACATAAGGTATTATAATCCATCGCCATGATAGCATCTTCGCTTTCGATGCTGACTACTTGCAGATGGCTAAGCATGCGTTTCTGCGTTTCTTCCAGATAATTTAGCAACATGCCATAAGCGCTACGTAGCCGCTGATCGCTGATCTTATCACATAATGGCAGATAGGCTTCTTTGATATCATCCACATCACAATAAGAAATGACGATATTTTCTAATTCGCGGATATCCTTGATGACCTTTTCATTAAAATGACTATTAACAACGATTTCCTTGATATTATTTTTCAACAAGGTCTGCAGCAAGCTGCTTGTTTGATGATTTAGGTTAATGACCACTGTTTCCCCTGTCGACATTTCCACCATGACCATGCCATAACCATATTGATAATCAACGATGCTTGCAATATAAATGCTATTTTTATCATCCGTTCCTTCATCCATGATCGTTCCCGGCGTAATGACCTTGACGACATCACGCTTAACGATGCCTTTAGCCGTTGCTGGATCTTCCATCTGCTCGACGATAACGACCTTATATCCTCTTTGAACAAGTCGCATGGCATAGTTTTTATAAGCATGAAAAGGGATGCCACACATCGGCACCTTTTCCTCGACCCCGGCATTACGACCGGTCAATACCAGATCAAGTTCGTTAGATGCGATCTTGGCATCATCAAAAAACATTTCATAAAAATCCCCAAGGCGATAAAAAACTAAAGCATCAGGATAATTTTTTTTGACTTCCAGGTATTGTTGCATCATCGGCGTATACTTTTTTTCCATCATTCACCTCATCAATATAAAAACCACTTGCCAGGCAAGTGATCTAGTATGTAATATCATTAAAATTCAAGGTATTTACGACCTCGATATTTTCTTCGTAGGTAATTCCTTCTTCGACCTTTTCGTCTAAAACTTTTTCAACTTTGACGATCGATCCTTCAAAGCGTGGATCGTTATTAAAATTACCAAAACTAGCTAAGCCTGAAGGTCCTTGGCCAAAATATTCCTTGCTTATCTGCTCATCGATGATAAATTCGATGACGCTGCCACCATCAGTCGAACAACCATTAGGCACATGGCTCAAACTTTTAGCATCAGCCTTGATGACCGGGATAACGATGCCGCTAGATAACGTAAAATAATAACGAGAGCCCAATTCCCCAAAGTTTGCTCCTAAAGCAACAGCAATAAAGCCATCTTCATCATACAAAAAGCCTGTCGTTTCATCGACCGTCAAACCAGAAATGATCTCATATTGTTTGCTAGCTGTATTGGTAATGGCCTTATATGACATGTAAGTTTTAACGCTCGAGCTAGAACAAACGGTCATTTCTTCTGTTTTAAACTCTTTATGATAATTCTTTAAGTTATTTATATCAAAATCTTTTGCGCTGAATCCACAAAGCAAAAAGATGCTTAATAATCCTATCAATAATTTTCTCACGTTTATTTACCTTCCGTGCTAATTATTTTATCATCTTTTTAGGGATATGACAAATAAAAAAGGCTTCTTAAGAAGCCTCTTTATTTTGCTAAGCCGTATTCACCAGCGGCATGTCCGCCAAGATAACCGGAAACAAATACCCAAGAGTTTGCTTGACCGCCCCAAGGTGTATATGGTTTACCTTCCACATTTTCTACGCCCATTGAATCAGTACCAACAGCGTATAGATTTTCAATTGGTGTTCCATCTTCTATTAAAACGTTCATGTTAACATCAACATCAAGTCCGCCAACCGTACCATATGTATAGCCTGAGCAGATAACTGCATAATAAGTTGTATCATTGCCGCCCAAGGTTTCGCTTAATACGCTCTCATCACAACCGATCTGAGCTGCAAGATCGCTGATCGAATCAGCTTTTAAGACATCATTATATTCCATACCAACTGCTAAGATCTCATCAAGATCGCTGATTGGCTGACCGACTTCAAAGCTACCACCTTGGCTCATGAAATGGCTAGTAGCAGTAGCGAAGTTTTCCGTAAAGCCATTATTCTTATAATTATCGATATCTTCTTGCGTATAAACGACATAATATTTATAGCCTGGGATCATTGCTTCGACCAAGGTAGGATCCAACGCTTCACCATCAACCGTAACTTCTGTTTCTCCTTCAACCAATGCTAAAGCAGATAGAATAGCTTTTTGATCTGCGGTCAGATCATCATTTTTGATCATATTAGGAATTTGTAAGATATGGATCATTGGATCGACATCCTGCATATATGTCGTACCGCCAGCACTTAAGCCCATCTTGATACCTGTACCATCATTAACCAATGAAGCCACGGTATTCAAGGTCGTACCAAAGCTTTCTAAGACCATCTCATCATCACCAATGAAACCACCGGTTGCTAAGATGACCGCATCACCGTAAATTTCATAGGTTGTGCCATCGTATGCCACAGCCTTAACGCCTTTGACAACACCATCTTCCATGATCAATTCTTCGCCGCGCAATTCTAATTGATAATCATTTTTTTCATTTTTTGCCACAGCGATTTCCATAGCACGATTAAATTGATAGGTCTTGGTTGGACCAAAGATATTTGAAGTGCCATCTTCCCCAACATAACGGGTCCATAATTGGCTCCATTCAGGATTAGCAAAGCTAGTGATCATGCCTTCAAATTCAAAGCCAAAATTATCCATGTAATAATCTAGATATTTTCCGCTATTATATACAGCTTCATGAATGATATCTGCTTTTTCTTCGCTGCCAACATATTCGATCCAGGTATCATAAACATCATCAGCATTTGCAAATTCTACGCCTGCAAACGCTTCGTTTTCAGCATCGATTACCATTGGCCCGGTCGTAGTTGCCGTCTGTCCGCCTAATTTAGCAGCAGCTTCGATACCAAAAACACTTGCTCCAGTATCAGCAGCCGCACAATAAGCTGTTATTCCCGAACCACCTAAACCAACAACGATGACATCATAACCTTCGATCTTTACAACTTCCTCGCTTTTTGCGACTGGATCTTGCCATTGGCTAGCATCACCGCCAGCTTGTTCAATAGCCTGCGCAACTAGATCTTTGATGGCATTTGATGTGGCGGTCGCACCCGTGATCGCATCAGTTGCCAAGCTTTGATTTTCAATGATCCTAGGGATCATATTATCAAAAGCTGTTTGGGCCATTTCCCCAGTTTCTGATTCATGTTCTTCCTTGATATCAATTGCCGTGATCTTATTATCCGCAATCGTAACATCGGCATTGATCATACCGGTCCAGCTATAACCAGCAGCGCTTACATTATAAGTACCATCTGTCAATGCTGTTTTTTCTTCTGATGTCGTTCCATTAGCTTGCGCTAACGCTGCCTTTACAGCGGCCTTTACGCCATTAGAGGTCATGGTTGCCCCGCTAACTGCATCAAAATCACTGCTTTGTGCCGCCAAGATATTCTCTTTTAATTGATCGAATGCTGCTTGGCCAACGCTAGCAGTTTCATCATCACCAACGATCTCAACTTCCGTTATCTTACCATCTTCCATGGTCAAAGTAACGGCAACGGTACCGCCAAAGCCTTGTCCTTCACCTGTATATACAGCTGATGTGCTTTCTTGATTTTGCGCACAACCTGCCATACATAACAAGCTTAATAATAATGCTATTAATTTTTTCATTTTTTGCTTGTATCCTTTCCTATTCATGAAGATTATAACCACTTGTTAATATTTAAACAATCAACTATAATTTCTACATATGAAACTAAAAGTTTCATTCAGGGAGCATACTATGGATATTCGTCAATTAACTTATTTCATTGTCTTAGCCGATAAATTAAACCTGATCGAAGCTGCAGATCAATTATTTATCACCCCACAAGCCTTAAGCAAATCTATGCGCATCTTAGCCGCCGAATTAAATCACGATCTATTTATCCGCAATAAAAATAAACTGCAGCTTACCCCTTTTGGTAAACTATTATATAAGGAAGCCATCGATATCGTTGAAAGATTCAACGCCATGAAAAAAAGGATAGATGCTGCCGCCAGCGAAACCATCAAGCTCGCCTTTGCCCATGGGATCATGCAAAACGATGTTATAAGCTTTATCCAAAAATTTCTTCAGGAACACCCAACGATCAAGCTACAATATACCGAAATGCCAGACGTTTTTTGCGATCAAGGCGTTAGCAGCGGTATCTTTGATCTTGGCATCGGCATCATGCCCTTTGATCCTTCCTTTGAATTAGAAGCAACCTTATTACAAAAAAATAAGATCTGCGCGATCGTTCACGAAGATCATCCCCTAGCAAGCCAAAAACAAACAACGCTGCAAGCTTGTGCCAAATATGCTATCATTACCAAAAATGAGATCTTCAAAGTACACGATATCGTTGAAAACTACGCCAAGGCCCACCATATCAATTTACATTACTCCTTAACTTCATCCAACGAGATCCTTTGGCAGCAGATGGTCGAGCGAAATCAAGGCGTTGGGATCGGCGTTTCTTATTATAAGGTCTTGACCAATCATTTAGTGGCTGTTCCTTTTGTCGAAGAAGAACTTGCTTGGAACATCGCATGGATCAAAGCTAAAAATCATCAGCTTACCATCGCCCAGAAAATCTTCATTCAAGAGCTTGAACAATTTTGGCAAAGTAAAAGATAGGCATCAGCCTATCTTAAAGTTTTTCTCAATACTTTATTCATCGCTTTGGCCATGATCCTGCTTCCCGCGCCAAAATCAATAACAAAGCCTGCTCTTGTTTCTAACAATTTATTGGCGCCTAACTTTTGTACCCCATGTACATCTAACAATGACGGATCAAATAATTGTACCGTGATATGCGTGCACGATGAATAGATCATCTTGATATTTGCGCTGCCACCTAATGCATCGACCATATCTTTTGCCACATCATCGATCTTGCCAGTATTAAATAAATCATAAGCTAAGGTTCCAAAATATATTCGCGTAAAAATAAAATATACTACAAAGCTCACAGCTCCAACGATGCATATCCTCATGATATCATCTTGCAAGCTGTTGACCCTAAGATAAGATATCATTTCCAGCAAGGTACCTGGTGCCTCACAGATAACATTCGTCGATCTAGCTTGAAAGCCTAAATAAACACCTAAGATCTGAAATAACCCAAACAATCCCGCTGTATACAATATATGAAAAATAAACAACAATGGGCATAGCAGCAACAATACGATTTCTATTGGCAACAGGCAGCCTGTAAACATCGAAACGATGATTGCCAACAAGATAAAGGTCCGATATTTACGTCTTTCTAATTTATCGGTATTTAAGCTATGCATCGCTAGCAACATACCAGGAATCGCAAAAATGTTCAGCACATAATAAGGTGTAATAAACTTCCCGGTTTGAGAGCTCATGACCCCACTATTAATGATAGCTGACCAGATATTAACATCACCAGCAACGCTTTCCCCAACCATATTCATGATCGAACCCCCTAAAGATCTAAACCAGAATGGCTGACGAATCAAATTGCTCAGGTTCAAGACGGCAAATATCCTATCTACGATACCATAAATAGCCAGATTAACGGGATTTGTCGTATCCGAAGCTATGAAATTGATCACATCTTCATATAGTGAGAACAAATATGTCCATCCCCATGCCACCAAAAAACCAGCGATGGCACAATAAAACATATTTAATAAAATTCCAAATAAATTTTTATCAATAAAGCTAAAAAATCCGTTTTCCAAACGATTCTTTGACTGACGCAAGCTTAAGCGTGTAAAGATCGTAACGATGACGATTCCTATTATCCCTGTTTGCAAAGGATAACGCGTTGCCCCCGAAATTGCGGTCAGCTTGCTGCTGGTTACTGATAAACCAAGGGTCGCACTATACGCATAGTTAGGTAAGTTCTGATCCTGAAAAAAGATCAGAAAAACCAAAAAAGTAATATAACCAAACAATCCCGTAAGGATCGAATTAGCACCATTGATCCTTTTCGAAACCAATCTGATCAAGAAAAGAAAAGGGAAATAAACTATAAAGAACGAAGAAATCCGCATGATTGCTTCAGCAAATAAAATTATGTAATCGTTTTTGATAACAAACAGTGATGAAAAGACATCATTGGTCAGCACATTTCCGATTCCATAAAACAATATGGCCATAAACAATAATTTTAAAGGAAAGTTCAAGACCTCTAAAAAGGAATACCATTTCTTCATACCTTTCACCACCTATCTAAAATAAACTTTTTAAGCGTTTAAAATATCCTACTTCACGATAACGCAGCATACGGACATGTTTTTTGCTTAATTCAATATTAATTTTTTTAACGCCATCCAATGGATAGGTCATATAGTCGATGCACAGCAGAGCCTTATCAAAGCTATCAGCCTCAAATTGGATCTTAGCATCATCTTTCATTACGATCGAACTTCCTAATGATCGATAGTAACGATTGTGGATGCCACTGATCTCGCTCATTTCCAATAAAGGAAGACCTTCTTGGATTACCGCGCCATGTACGGAACGATTGAATGCGGTACTGCCTAGCTGTGTACAAATACACAATCCCGTTCCACTAAAACGTTCAAAGTCTTCACCATTTACATAAACATCGATCTTTTGGGTACGGCTGACATTCTCTACTCGCATCTCATTTAAGGCATAATAACAATGATCGTCATAGGTAACTTTTAAAAGCTGATAGGAAATTTCTTTAGCTTGACGATGCAATAGATCATCAACAAAACTGTCGAACTCCTGATCCGTATAATCTGTAAAAAATCCCAGCGTACCAGTATGGATACCGATAAAGCATAGGTCATCAAGCTTATCCATATATTCATGCACCGCCAAAAGGAAAGTACCATCACCACCAATAACGATGACCAGCTGCGGATCATCTTGATCTTTTACAAAACCATGATCGATCAATTTGGCTTCTAATTTTATCGCTATCTTGCGTGACAGCTTATCTAAACGAGCTACGCAATTAAAACGCATCTTTACGAAATCTTGGTTCCTTCTGGCAGCTTATCAACATTTAACACTTCGATCAATTTGCCATCTTTTCCCGCTAATATCATGCCTTGAGACTCAATGCCTTTAAGTTTAGCAGCTTTTAAATTAGCAACCACAACAACTTTCTTGCCAATCAGATCTTCTGGCTTATAGCAAGAAGCAATACCTGAAACGATGGTGCGTACATCATTATTACCTAGATCGATCTTACTTACCAGCAAGCGATCAGCATCAGGATGTTTCTCGCAATGCAAGATCTTACCAACTGTTAATTCGATCTTTGCAAAATCATCGATCGTAATTTCATTTTCAACAACCTTTGGTTGAGATGGCTGCTTGTTTGCTTCGATCTTTGCGAATACTTCCTCTTGATCTAACCGAGCAAACAAAATCTCTGGTTTAGCACAAACCGTTATTGGACTTTCCAACAAACCAAAAGCCTTGACAGTCTCATAATCACACACTTTGGTATTTATCATCTTTAAGATCTTTGCTGATGTATCAGGCAGATATGGAGCCAATAATACTGCTCCGATCCTGATGCTTTCCAACAAATTATATAAGACGGTCTGCAAACGATCTTTCTTGCTATCATCTTTACCTAATTTCCAAGGCTCGGTCTCATCGATATATTTATTACAACGTTTAAATAACTTAAAGATATCATTTAAGCTATCAGCAACCCTTAATTCATCCATATGCTTTTCAACATTTTGATAAGCTGATAGAACCTCTGCTTTTAATTCTTCATCAACAGCTTCTAAACAATTAGTATTGCTTAGGGTACCTTGGAAATATTTATTTGTCATGCTGATCGTACGATTTACCAAGTTACCTAAGACATTTGCTAGATCGCTGTTGATCCTTTCAACCATGATCTCATAGGTAATGCTACCATCATTAGCAAATGGCATTTCATGCAGCATCAGATATCTAACGGCATCACAGCCAAACAGTGCCACTAGATCATCGGCATAGATGACATTGCCATGTGACTTGGACATCTTGCCATCGCCAACCAATAACCAAGGATGACCAAATACCTGTTTAGGTAATTCAATACCTAAAGCCATCAGCATGATTGGCCAATAGATCGTATGGAAACGCAAGATATCTTTTCCGATGATATGTACATCAGCCGGCCAATATTTTTTAAACAATTCATCATGATTTCCATCGGCATCAAAACCTAAGCCTGTGATATAGTTGGTCAAAGCATCGATCCATACATAAACGACATGCTTAGGATCAAAATCTACCGGTATGCCCCAAGTAAAGCTCGTTCTTGAAACGCATAGATCTTGCAATCCTGGAATGATAAAATTATTCAGCATCTCATTCTTACGTGATTCTGGTTCGATAAAATGTGGATTATCTTCGATATGTTTACGCAAACGATCAGCATATTTGCTCATTCTAAAGAAATATGCTTCTTCCTTGGCAGGATGCACTTCCATGCCACAATCAGGACATTTGCCATCCACTAATTGGCTAGGCGTATAGAAAGCTTCGCATTCTTTACAATACATGCCTTCATACTCTGATTTATAGATATCGCCTTGTTCGTATAGTTTCTTAAAGATCTTTTGTACTTGTTTTTCATGATAAGGATCGGTCGTACGGATAAATTTATCATAAGAAACATTCATGCAGTCGATCTGTTCCTTAAAGATCTCACTAGTACGATCAACATAGCTCTTGGGATCGATACCCGCTTGTTTGGCCTTTTCTTCTATTTTTTGTCCATGCTCATCCGTTCCGGTTTGAAAACGAACATCAAAGCCTAACATTCTTTTATATCTAGCAATGGCATCAGATAAAACGATCTCATAAATATTTCCGATATGCGGTTTACCTGAAGTATAAGCAATTGCCGTTGTTAAATAATACTTTGGTTTTTCCATCATTAAAACCCCCTGTCATATCATCTATTAGTTTACACTATTTAGAAAAAATTTTATAGTTTTAATTCAGTTTTGCTTCATCAACCCTCACCAGCAAACAACATGATACTGTTGATAATCTCCTATTATGACCAAATAATAAAGATTCAGTAAACGCAGCATAAAAAATGTAATTTATTTCCATTTTTTGTTTAATCGCTTACATCAAGCCAAGTAAGCTACTTTTTTTATCATCTGAGGTTTGACTAGCCTATTTAAAAATGATATCATGTAATTGTATTTAGCATATATTATTAACATAGCTTCATAATTTATAGCCTCGTGTTCTTAAAAAATGCTGAATTTTACACTAGGAGGCAGCCAAATGAGTACTGGAAAAGTAAAATGGTTCAACGCTGAAAAAGGCTATGGATTCATTACTGACGAAAACGGTCAGGATGTATTCGTACACTTCTCAGCTATCCAAGCTGACGGCTTCAAAACGCTTGATGAAGGTCAAGAAGTTAGTTTTGATGTACAAAACAGTGATCGCGGACCACAAGCTACAAACGTTGTTAAACTATAATATCGATTACAGGGGAGCAACAAAAAACTGTTAACGATTTGTTAACAGTTTTTTATTTATATTTTTCCGCTAATTCCGTATATTTCTGGGTATTTTCCTTATCATTCATATTCTCATATTGTTTAGCTATCATGAAATAATATACCGCTTTTATCTGATCAGGAGCCTTTTGAACTTCTTCTAGCAATTGATCGATATGATTAGCTTTTTTATCAATGAAGATATCGCTCATCATCAAAGCTTCCTGATACATTTTATCATTGCCCAGCTTTTGGATCTCACTTAAATAGAAATGGCTCTTCTGGGCATTTTCTTGTTCAACATAATAATTAAAAGCCTTCATCAAAAGATCAGCTTGCTGATTCTTATTTTTACGAAATTTCATCAATTCATCAAATTGCTTCTCGATCAGCTCATGCTTATTTTGCATCAAATAACTATTCAAACGCAAATATTCAACATTATAACGAGGAATAAAAGCTCTAGTAATAAAATTTTGTAATTCTTTTTCTAATTCATCATATTGCTGGTTTTGCAATAACTTTAAAACAACATTAGTTTTCCATTTAGCCAATCCTGTTTCGATTACCACGATGATGATAAAAGAAATAATGAAAGTTATGATCAAATTCGTATAGTTCATTGTTCTTCCTCTTTTTTCCTTAATATTTTTTCTAATGCTTTGCCTTTAGCTAATTCATCTATCATTTTATCAAGATAACGAATATTTTGCATCATCTCATCTTCAATTTCTTCAACACTTACACCACAAATCTTTCCTTTGATCAATTTACGCAAAGGATTTAACTGCGGCGCATTCACAAAAAATTGTTCTATCGTAATTGTGCTTTGACTAAGCTTTTGAATTTCTTTGTGATCATATCCACATAACCAACTGATGATCTGATCAACTTCATCATTGCTTCGACCTTTTCTTACCGCTTTATTTACTAATAGTGGATATATCTTAGCAAACGGCATCGCAAACACTTTTTTGTCTTCCATTATTTACCCTATTTCCCTTATTTTTTCTTAAGATAACTATAGTGAACATTAATGCTTAAAGCAAGCTATTCTTGCAAAAAATATAAATTTCTTAATCTGTTGTTGATTTAAACGATCAAGCAGCTACATGCTTTTTATCTTTGCTCTTTGGGCAAATATTGAATTATAACCGTTTATTTTATATACTTTAATCATGAAACCCAAAATTACCATAAAACCGGATCTAAAACAAATTTCTTGCTATAACCAAAAGTACGATCAATCATTAAAGATCCTAAGCTTAAATAACATTGACCTTAAAATATTTTTAGCTGAAAAGATCAGCAAAAATGTTTTTTTATCATACCAATTAGATCAACAAG
>CASGCC010000034.1 GCA_949299585.1 uncultured Bacillota bacterium
GCAAATACCATGACGCCGCCTACTGGACGATCTAAACGATGGACCAAACCAAGATAAACGTTGTTAGGCTTTTGATATTTTTCTTTAAGATATTGCTTAAGGATGGTCAAAAGATCTTCATCTTTGCTATCATCAGCTTGAACCGCAATATTGCAAGGCTTTTCGACTACTAAAAGATGGTTGTCTTCGTAAATGATGTTAATCATCAGACCATCTTCCATAAATGCCACAAGGTAAGATCAGATCATTACGGGTTATTGGTAAGCCGATCTCACCAGCTTCAACCTTACCGGATGGGTATTTCTTAAGTACGCTTTCTTTTAATAAATTTTCTAGGACGATGCTGGAAAAGCCGGTCGTATAAGCGTTGACCAGAAAGAACAATGGTTCATCATCTAAGATTTCTAAGCAAGCATTGATCAATTCAGTAATTTGATCTTCCAGCTTCCATAACTCATTATTAGGGCCACGACCATATGATGGCGGATCCATTAATATGCCATGATAAGTATGTCCGCGGCGTTTTTCCCGCTGAACAAATTTTAAGACATCATCAACGATGAAACGAATCTTATGATCTGTCAAATGTGATAACTGCATATTTTCTTTGGCCCATTGAACCATGCCTTTGCTAGCATCAACATGAACGACCTCGCTAGCTCCTGCTTGAGCACATGCCATCGTAGCGCATCCTGTATAAGCAAAAAGGTTCAATATGCGAATCTCACGATCAGCATTTTTGATCTTGTTGCTCATCCAATCCCAGTTTACCGCTTGTTCAGGGAAGATACCGGTATGCTTGAAACCGGTTGGTGATACCTTGAAAGTTAGATCTTTATAATTGATGGTCCAAAATTCAGGTAGTTTTTTATTGAATTGCCAATTTCCTCCGCCAGACTTAGAGCGATGGTAAATGGCATCATAGCTATATTGCTTGTCATTCATATTCCATACGGCTTGCGGATCAGGACGTTTTAAGATGATGTCTTTCCATCTTTCGACCTTGTTGCCATTGCCAGCGTCGATGCATTCATAATCCTGCCAGTTTGCTGCGATATTTCTCATTTTATCAACCTTTCATTTTTTATAGTTATTATATCATGTTTAGAAAAGAATTTTGTTATATAATATTAATGTTGTAAAGGGAGCTTAAGATGATTGATATTAGTTTTTTAAATGAAAACCAAAAAGCAGCAGTATTAGCTGAAGACCAATATATTAGGATCATTGCGGGTGCTGGCAGTGGGAAGACCCGCGTTTTAACGATGCGTATCGCTCATTTGATCCAAGATCTTCAGGTATATCCTAATAAGATCTTAGCAATTACATTTACTAACAAAGCCGCAAATGAGATGAAGCAAAGGATTAGAAATATCCTAGGCGATGAAAATACCACATGTTTTATCAGTACCATCCATTCGCTTTGTGTAAGGATCCTTAGAGAAGATATCACTAGCATGAATTATCCTCGAAATTTTACGGTCTTAGATGCTGATGATCAAAAAAGCATCATCAAAGAAGCATATCGTGAATTAAATATTGATAAGAACAAATTTTCGATCAATTCATTATTAGATTATATCTCCAATAATAAATCAGCTTATATCAGTGTTGATCGCGCGTTTGAACTGGCTGGAGCATTTAGCGGAGAGAAGACCAAGGCAGAAGTATTTAAATTTTATGAAGAACGTTTGCATCAACTATATGCATTAGATTTTGATGATCTTTTGTTATGGACGGTGAGGATGTTTAAAAAATATCCAGAAATCTTAAATAAATGGATGCATCGTTTTCATTATATCCATGTTGATGAGTTTCAAGATGTTGACCATGTGCAATATGAGCTTGTACGGCTTTTGACCGGAACGGTAAATAATTTGTGCGTTGTTGGTGATCCCGATCAGACCATTTACACCTGGCGTGGTGCAGATGTTAATATAATCATGAATTTTACCAATGATTTTAAAGGCTGTAGGACCATCATCTTGAATGAAAATTATCGTTCGACCAAGAACATCTTGGATGGAGCCAACAGTGTGATCAAAAACAATCGCAATCGGGTAAAAAAAGACTTATTTACTAGTCAAAAGGCAGCCGATAAGATCATGCATTACAGTGCCCCCGCGGAAGAATATGAAGCAAGCTGGGTAGCCAACCGAATTGCCTTGCTGCACAAAGAAGATATACCATATCGACATATAGCGATCTTATATCGTAATAACTATTTATCTAGAGCCATTGAAAAAGGTTTGTTGGACCATCGGATACCTTATGTTATCTTTGGTGGCATCAAGTTCTATGAAAGACAAGAAATCAAAGATGCATTAAGCTATATGCGCATGATAACCACGCAGGATGATCTAGCTTTCAAAAGGATCATCAATGTGCCAAAAAGAGGTATCGGCAATAAGACCATTGAGCAGATAAGCGATAAGGCCAAAGAAGCAAGATGCAGCATGTATGAAGTTTGTAAGAACGAACATTTTTTAAGTGGTAAGAATCAAAAGACCATCGATGATTTTGTATCGATGATCGAAAAGTGGCGTGCCAAAGCGGAAGAATTGGAAGTAGCGAAGATCTTAGAAATGATCTTGGAAGATACAGGATATCGCAAGATGCTAGAGGATGAGCAAGAAACCGATAGGATCGAAAACTTAAAAGAATTGATCAATGATATGCAAAGCTTCATGCATGAATATCCAGAATCGACATTGGATGAATATTTGCAGTTAGTTACTTTATATGGTGAAAAGGAAGAAAAGATCGATGATCAATATGTTTCTTTGATGACGATCCATGCTGCCAAAGGCCTAGAATTTGATTATGTCTTTGTGATTGGCATGTCAGATGGCATCTTTCCAAGTGAGCGCAGCATGCAAGAAGGCGCATCAGGAGTGGAAGAAGAAAGACGTCTGGCATATGTCGCATATACCCGTGCTAAAAAACAGCTGTATTTAACTGAATGTTCAGGCTTTAGCTATGTCTTATCTAAGCCACGGGTGACATCACGCTTTATCGAGGAAGTTGATCCTGAAAACATCGAACATCTAAATAAGCCTAAGAAACAAGAGGTCTTGGTGTCAGATGCCATTGAAAAAACGGTTAAGGTCGTAAAAGTAAATCAGCAAAGCTATAAAAAAGGTGATAAAGTAAATCATGCGATGTTTGGTGATGGCATCATCGTAAAAGTTAATGGCAATATCTTAGAGGTCGCTTTTGCTTTTCCGCATGGGATCAAAAAGATCGTTGCTAATCATCCATCTTTGAAAAAAGGTTAGAGGTTTATAATGTCAAAAGAAAGATTACATGAATTACGCAAGCTTATAACGCGTTATAATTATGAATATCATGTCTTAGATCAACCAACGATCAGTGATATCGAATACGATATGCTATATCGCGAACTGGAAGATCTAGAAAAAGAATATCCAGAAGAATTTGATGCTAATAGTCCTACGCAAAGAGTAGGGGGCAAGGTTTTGGATGGCTTTAACAAAGTAGAACATCAAAGGGCAATGATGTCCTTAGCTGATGTTTTTAATCTAGCGGAAATCGAGGCTTGGGTCCAAAGGGTCGAAAAAGAAGTTGGCAGCTGTGATTATTGCTTGGAATGCAAGATCGACGGACTAGCAATGTCCATCCATTATGAAAATGGTCGTTTTCGTCAAGCGGTGACCAGAGGCGATGGCATCGTGGGTGAAGATGTTAGCGAAAATGTTCGGACGATCAAAAGCATTCCTATGGACATAGCTTACCAAGGACCTTTAGAGATCCGAGGAGAAGTTTTCATGCCTCGCGATGTTTTTACTAAGTTAAATGAACAGCGCAAAGCTGCTAATCAAGATGTCTTTGCTAATTGTCGCAATGCTGCTGCCGGTTCGATCCGTCAGCTTGATTCAAAAGTGGCAGCTTCTAGAAAGCTGGATGCCTTTTGGTATCATATTCCTAGCGATCAGCAAGTGCCGATAGCTACGCAAAGCCAGGCATTAAATTGGCTGCAAGAACAGCGTTTCAAAGTAAACCCTTTATTTGCCATTTGTCATGATATCCAGCAGATTGAAGCGTATATCGCAAAGATCGGTGCAATGCGTGATGAATTAGGTTATGATATCGATGGCATCGTTATCAAAGTTAATGATTATCGCTTGCAGCAGCAATTAGGCTTTAATGCCAGGACCCCACGTTGGGCGATCGCTTATAAATTCCCAGCTGAAATGGCAACTACCATTTGTGAAGATATCTTTATCACGGTTGGTAGGACCGGTAAATGTACGCCTAATGCAAGGTTAAAACCAGTAAAGCTAGCAGGCAGCGTTGTGAGCTATGCTACCTTGCATAATGAGGATCAAATTAAATTAAAAGATATCCGGATCCATGATGAGGTCATCATACGTAAAGCGGGGGATATCATTCCTGAAGTTGTTCGCAGCATCAAAGAAAAACGAAGCCAATTGCAAAAACCATATGAATTTCCCAAATTATGTCCGATTTGTCATATGCCGCTTCACCGCTTTGAAGATGAAGCTGCGCATTATTGCATCAATAATGATTGTCCGGCGCGCGTCGTTAGCGCTATTACCCATTTTGCTTCTAGGGATGCGATGAACATCGATACCTTGGGCGAAAAACGAGTTGAATTATTCCATAAGATGGGCTGGATCAAATCGATCGAAGATATTTATCATTTGGAAGATCATCAGGATGCGATCATCAATACGGATAAATTTGGTCAAAAATCATACGATAATCTGATAGCTGCTATCGAAAAAAGCAAACACAATAATTTGGATAAATTGATCTTTGGCCTAGGTATCCGCCAGGTTGGACAAAAAGCTGCTAAGGTCTTAGCTAACCACTTTGAAACGATGGAAAAGCTGCAGCAAGCCACCATCGAGCAATTACAAGAAATAGCAGATATCGGCGAAATTACCGCTGATGCCATCGTATCTTTTTTCCATGATGAGGCTAATATCAAGCTATTAGCGGGCTTAAAAGCTGTAAATGTCAATATGACCCAAGCTAAACAACAGGTTATGGAATCATATTTTTCCCAAAAGAAAGTTATCTTGACTGGTACCTTGAATAAATATACCCGTAATGAAGCCAAGGCACTGTTGGAACAAAAGGGCGCAATCATCGTTTCCAGCGTTTCTAAGAATACGGATATCGTGATCGTTGGCGAAGATGCGGGATCAAAGCTACAAAAGGCTCAAAATCTTGGCTTACGGATCATGGAAGAAGATGAATTTGTAAGTTTAATTGATGATTAGAATATGATAAAATCATTGAAGGAGTTGATAAGATGAAAGATATAGCTTATTTTAAACAGCTTGCCCATCAGATCATGTTTGATCTTTCAGATGAGGAAGCGCAAGATATCGCTAAAGAATTTGACACTTTGCAAAAGCAATTGTCATTATTAGAAGCGATCGATACGACAAATGTCGAAGAGATGATCTATCCTTTTGAAACACCAACAACATTCTTAAGGGAAGATGTAATAGAAAATGTATGCAGTCAACAAGATGCATTGAAGAATGCTAAAGATAGTGCAGAAGGCCATTTTGTCGTGCCTAAGGTGGTAAAATAAGATGTTTAAAGAATATAACTTAGAAAATGTTGAAGCAAAGGTTGCTGAAGCTTTAGAGAAAGCCCATAAGAGCCATGAATTGTATAATGATGTCGTAACCTTCATCGATCCTAAAGCGCAATTAGCTGAAATGCCAAAAACAGGAAAGATGTTAGGGGTACCTATTGCTTTGAAAGATAATGTCTGTACCAAAGGAATAAGGACCACAGCTTGCAGCAATATCTTAAATGATTATGAACCGATTTATGACGCAACGATCGTTAAGAAATTAGCAGCTGCAGGTGCCATAAGCATTTGTAAGACCAATATGGATGAACTGGCAATGGGAGGAACCAATCTTACCAGCAATATCGGAGCTTGCTTAAATCCTTGGGATACCAGCAGGATGTCAGGAGGTTCAAGCGGTGGCAGTGCAGTCATCGTTGCCAGTGGAGCGGTAGATTTCGCTATTGGTTCAGATACCGGAGATTCGGTTCGTAAGCCAGCTTCTTATTGTGGGGTAGTAGGCGTTAAGCCAACATATGGTCGCATATCAAGATATGGCATCATCCCATATTCTTCAAGCTTGGATCATGTGGGATATTTCACGCGTACCATCGAAGATGCTGCTGTTGCTTTAGAAGTACTGGCAGGTCGCGATGATCTTGATATGACCAGCAGCGATCGTCCAATCGAAGCATATAGCCAACAGCTAAACAGCGAGCTAAAAGGCAAGAAGATAGCGGTATTTAAAAATGTTTATGATGGTTTGACAAACCCTGATACCAAAGCTTTATTTGCTAAGTTGATCGCTAATTTGACAGCTAAAGGTGCGATCGTGGAAGAAGTAAGCTTCGATGAAAAATTATTAAAAGCTATCTTACCAGCATATTATTTGATTGCAAACTGTGAAGCGACTGCCAACCATTCTAATCTTGATGGTATTCGTTTTGGTGTACGTAAACCGGGAAAAGACGTCGAAGAAATCATGATCAATTCTCGTACAGCTGGTTTTGGATCATTGATCCGTAAACGTTTTGTCATTGGTAGCTATGGATTATTTGTGGAAAATCAGGAAAAACTTTTCCGTCAAGCTCAAAGAGTTAGAAGGCTGATCGTTGACGAAGTTAAACGCTGCTTGGATGAATATGATTGTTTGTTAGCTCCTGCTAGCAATGATATCGCACCAAAATTAGATGACCATGCGCGTGATGAATTATCTGATGAATATTTGATCGTAGAAAATCATATGATCATTGGTAACTTTACCGGTTATCCAAGTATGACCGTGCCAATGGGCATGATCGATGGCTGTCCGATCGGCGTTAATCTAACGTGCAAAGCTTTTGCAGAACAAACGATGTTTGATATTGGCGCTGGTATCGAAGAAATTACCGGCTTGAAAGATCTAAAGAAGGAGGCAGCGTAAATGGAATACGATGTAGTTATAGGAATTGAGATCCATTGCGAGCTGAAAACTACGACCAAGATGTTTTCTAGCGCACCATGCGTTTTTGGGGCCAAAGCAAATACCTGTGTTAACGAAGTTGATCTAGGACATCCCGGAACGATGCCATGCGTAAATAAAGAAGCTGTAAAGAAAGCTATTCAGATCTGTACGGCCTTACATCTAGAAATCGATCCGTTGGTTAAATTTGATCGTAAGAATTACTATTATAGCGATCTGCCAAAAGGCTTTCAGATCACCCAGCAATTTCATCCGATCGGCAAAAATGGCTATATCATGATCGATGCCGATGGGGAAAAGAAAAAGATCAGGATCAATCGTATCCATATGGAAGAAGATACGGCTAAACAATTCCACCTTAACGATATAACCTTGATCGATTATAACCGCGCAGGAACACCATTAGTAGAAATCGTCAGTGAACCAGATATGCAAAACGGCAAAGAAGCAGCTGCTTATGTAGAAGCTTTACGGCAAACCTTGTATTATCTTGGAGTCAGTGATGTCAAGATGGAAGAAGGTTCAATGCGTTGTGATGTCAATGTTAGCTTGAAGCCAAAAGGCTCCAATGTATATGGTACCAAAAATGAGATCAAGAACTTAAATAGTATTGCTAATGTACAAAAAGCCATTGACTATGAAGTATCAAGACAAAAAGCATTATTAGATAAAGGTGAACAAATCGAACAAGCAACCAGACGTTATGATGAAGCATTGAAAGAAACGGTCTTGATGCGTAAGAAAGAAGGCAATGTCGATTATAAGTTTTTCCCTGAACCAAATATCTTTCCGATCATGTTAGATAGTGAATGGATAAAGAACATTCAGGCTGCATTACCAGAATTGCCTGAAGTAAGAAAAGAACGCTATGCTAAAGAATATGGTCTAAATGATTATGATATCAGCGTGTTGATCGCTAACAAAGAATTAGCTGATACCTATGAAAAAGTGATGAAAACTGCTAAAAATGCCAAGATGGCATGCAATTGGATGCTAGGTGATGTTAGTGCCTGGATCAATAAAAATGGCGGCAGTTTCCAGAATATTAATTGTGAATATCTAGGACAATTGATCAATATGGTCGATGCTAAAGAAATCAGTAATTCCCAAGCTAAAGATATCGTCTTACCAGAAGTGATGAATGATCAAGATCCAAAGACTATCGTCGAAGCTAAAGGCTTGAAACAAGTTAGCGATAGTTCAGCAATCTTGGCTATCGTCAAAGAAGTCTTGGCCGAACAAACCCAATCAGTCGAAGACTATAAAAATGGTAAAGATCGTGCCTTGAAGTTCATGGTTGGTCAAGTCATGAAAAAATCTAAAGGTCAGGCAAATCCGCAGATGGCAAATCAATTGCTGTTGGAAGAATTGGCAAAATTAATAAATAACTAGCATTCTATAGATAAATTTAGTAGAATAGATATATTAGGAGAAGATAATATATGGCTACAAAGAAAACTAGTAAGCATGTTAAGACAAAAAGCGCTAAAAAGAAAATGCGTAAAGCAGATATCATCTTGATCGTCGGTTGTATTATCTTAGCAATCCCATTTTTGATCTTAGGATGGTTCTTAGTTAGTGCTTCATTAGATACAGGTAAACCAATCATTGGTGATCGTTATGAAAATAATCTTGATCCCGCTATTACTAAAGCTCAGATGGAAGAAATAAAGACCAAGGTAGCTTCACTGAACGGAGTAGAGAAAGTAACGGTCGATATGCCAACGGCAACCTTGAGGGTAAATGTCGATATCAGCGATACTGCCACCAAAGAAGAAGCTTTGGCAATGGCATCAGAAGCCTACAATGTCGTCATTAGTGTCTTGGATGAAACTACTTATTTTTCTCAAAGCAATGGCATGAAGATGTATGATTGCGAAGTACATGTTTATAATGTGCCAGATGGCAGTGAAACCGAAAACTTTGTTTATGTCATCCAATTAAAGACATCAAATATGGAAACAGCTACCCAACAGGTCGTATCTGAGCCGGTCGATGCTGAGTTGGCACAACAGCTACGCGATGATCTAGAAAAGAAAAATAATCCGCAGCCAACTGAAGAAAGCGGCGATATCACCGTGGGTTCAGGAGAAGTGGAAGAAACTCCAGCTACATCGGAAGCAGCTGAATAAAATTAAAGCATTTGCTATATTCGCAAATGCTTTTTTGTTATAATAAATACATGAAAAAGAATGATAAATTTATAGGAAGATGCAGCGGTTATAACAAAGAAGGCATGGGTATCGTTAAATATGATGATATCGTCTTTTTTGTTCCGGGCATCATAAAAGATGAAACAGCAGAAATTCTGATCGTAAAAATGTTAAAAAATTATGGCTATGGAAAGATGATCAGGCTGATCGAAGCGTCAAAACAGCGCGTTGAACCAGTATGTCCGGTATATAAGTTATGCGGAGGATGTCATCTTCAGCATATGAATAGGGAAGAACAGGCTTATTTTAAGACCCAACTGGTCAAAGATTGTTTTCGCAGCATAGCCAATATGGCACCGCAGGTAAATGAGGTATTAGATATGGCCGATCCATATCGTTATCGCAATAAGGTCCAAGTACCATTTGCCATAGATAAACAAGGAAATATCAAAGCTGGTTTCTATCGTCAGCATTCTAATGATATCGTAGAATTTACAGATTGTTTGGTTCAAACCAAATTATCTAATGAATTGATCCAATATATCAAAAAGAGACTACAAGATCTAGGCATCGGGCAATATTTTCGTCATGTCTTGATCAAGCATGCTCACAACACTGATCAGATCATGGTCGTATTTATCGTTAGAAAATATCCATTCGCTAAGTTAGATGTATTAGCCGAAGAATTGTATACAACTTTTAAACAGATCAAAAGCATCATCGTCAATATCAATGACAAAGAAACCAATGTGATCTTGGGAAATCATGAAGAAGTATTATATGGTCAGCCAATGATCCAAGAAGAATTAAATGGAATGTATTTTAATATTTCTAGCAAATCTTTTTATCAGATCAACCCCGCTCAAACCAAACATCTATATGATCTAGCGATCAAATATGCGAATATTACTAAAAATGATATCGTGGTCGATCTATATTGTGGTACCGGAACGATCGGACTGTTGGCGGCTCCATATGCCAAAAAAGTATTTGGGATCGAAATCGTTGCCCCTGCCATTGAAGATGCCAAGGTCAATGCCCAAAACAATGGTATCGATAATATCGAATTCATCAATGCTGATGCAAAGGTTGGCGCAAAGATGTTATTAGATCGTCACCAGCATGTTGATGTGGTCATCGTCGATCCCCCACGCAAAGGTTGTGATCAAGCAACCTTAGAAGCTATCAATATCTTTGACCCTAAACGCTTGGTGTATGTATCATGTGATCCAGCAACCCTAGCAAGAGACATCAAGATCTTATCATCATATGGCTATCAAATAGAAACCATCCAACCAGTTGATATGTTCCCAATGACAAATCATGTGGAGACGGTAGTACTGCTTTCCCACAAAAAACCTGACAGCACAATCAGCGTAAAAGTGGAGTTTGGCGAGGGAGAGGGCAAAGTGCCGCTTGATAATATCGCTAAAAGAGCCGAAGCGAACAAGCCGAAAGAGCGAGTTACCTACAAAATGATAAAGGAATACATAGAAGCGAAATATGGCTTCAAGGTACATACTGCTTATATAGCAGAGGTAAAGAGAAGTTTGGGCTTGCCAATGTATGATGCCCCTAATGCGGTAGAAGAATTAAAACAGCCGAGGAAGCATCCGACAGCAGAGAAAGTGGAGGCGATAAAGGATGCGTTGAGATATTTTAAAGTGATCTGAATTTCATACAGGATAGCCATCAATAGCCGTTTTTTCAAATGAATAAACGGCTATTGGTCTTTTATAAATGGACAGAAAGCAAGAGGTCAATGACATTATTGCTATTTGCTATAGCATGTGCTATATTTGAGAAAGTGGAGGTGTGGCTATATGGTGTTTTGTGAAATAATAAAGTCTATCAGAAAACAGTTAGGAATTACACAGGAACAATTAGCACATGAATTAAATGTGAGTTTTTCTACAATCAACAGATGGGAAAATGGACATACCGTTCCTAAAAAGTTAGCAATAGTATATTTAATAGAGTTTTGTAGACAGAATGCAATAAATATGGATCTAGTAATTGAGTTAGAAAAGCTTTAGAACGGCACTAATTTTGAAAATGTTGATTTGAAAGGAGAATTTTAATGGCCAGAGCCGATTTATTAAAAAAATTGTTTAGTAGTTTTAAACAAGATGATAAAGAAATGTTTTATGCAATAGCATTGGAAATAATTGAGGATGAAAAGAAGAAAAATCATGGTATTTTAGCGGATGATTTAAAGTTGATTTTGAATGGAAACAATCAAATAAAGAAAACAAATGTATTATCAGCTAATACTCCAAAGGACAAAGATAAAGATATGCCTTTAGTGGAAGTAATGTATCCGGAAAAATACTTTTCAGATTTGGTTATTTCAGATGATAGGATAGAGCAATTGGAACAAATTATAAAAGAATTTAATAATTGGGAAGTATTGGTGAGTAATGGAGTGTTTCCAGTAAGAAAAGCTTTATTTTATGGTCCCCCGGGATGTGGTAAGACATTAGCAGCACAGGCACTAGCTGGAGAAATTGGTGTTCCTATGTTGTATGTCAGATTTGATGCTTTAATTTCTTCATATTTAGGGGAAACAGCAAGTAATATTAGAAAAGTTTTTGATTATGCTAAAAAGGATAGCTGGTTGATTTTTTTTGATGAATTTGATGCAATCGGAAGAAGTCGTAATGATTCAACTGAACATGGGGAGATCAAGAGAGTAGTAAATGCTTTTTTACAACAACTTGATAATTACAAGGGGCACTCTTTGATTATTGCAGCAACAAATTTTGAACAGTCATTGGATTATGCAATCTGGAGAAGGTTTGATGAAACTATACGTTTTGATATGCCAACCGAGGATGAAAAAATGAAATTGTTTGATTTAAATATGAGAAGATTTGATGGACCATCTCATATTCTTAGACAATATATGAATGAGCTGAAATTGTTTTCGCATTCTGATGTTGAAAAAATTTGTCAAATAATTATGAAACGATGCATATTGGATGGGAGAAAGATATATTCAAAAAAAGATATTGAGTATGCAGTAAAGAAACAAGAAAAAAATGTATCTTTGAGAAAAACTCAATATTAAAAATTGAGGAGGTGAAGGTATGGAAAAATATAACCATATTGAAATTATGCGAGAGGAGATAGTGCGACAATATAAGTTTCAACCAAATAGAAATGCACCACGACCACCAATGCGAGATAGAGGACAACATGGTGCAAAACTTAAAGAACAGTTAGAAAAATCTTTAGGAGAGATTGTATCAAAGAGAAGGGATAAGGGGATACAATCAGAAAATTTGGTCGTTTTTGAATTAATGAGTGATGCACTTTCGCCTGATTTGCTTGAACATATGCTTCGTAAGTTTAATATGTATTTAGTGGAGGAAACTGATATACCGAATAGCAATAATTCTAAATTAATTGTTCA
>CASGCC010000035.1 GCA_949299585.1 uncultured Bacillota bacterium
TTTTCTCTTTTTCATAACATCAGAAGTTAACACATTGTCACGCCTTGAGCAAAGGGGAGAATTAGGTCATCATAGCCATCCATGACCATCTGTTGACCAAAATATAATTTTCCATCCTTTATCGCAGCTGCAAACACATTGATCGGCGGATTGCCTAAAAATTTAGCGACGAATAAATTCGATGGATCATCATATACATCCTGCGGTTTGCCAGCTTGCTGGATCTTGCCATCTTTCATCACCACGATCTGATCACAGATGCTCATTGCCTCCTCTTGATCATGAGTCACAAAGATCGTCGTGATCTTGGTAGCCCGCTGGATCTTACGGATCTCTTCCCTGGTCTGCAACCGTAGCCGCGCATCAAGATTGGATAAAGGCTCATCCAGCAGCAATACATTAGGCATCTTGACCAAAGCTCTAGCTATCGCCACCCTTTGCTGCTGCCCACCAGACAATTCTTTTGGCTTTCGCTCTAAAAGATCAGTGATCTGCACTAGCTTAGCCGCTTCCATCATCCTTTTTTCCATTTCCTTTTTGCTTAATGCCGCTTTGCCTTTTAAATTCTCCAACGGGAACAAGATATTTTTCTTAACGCTTAGATGCGGATACAACGCATAGTTTTGAAAAACCATACCTACACCTCTTAGCTCCGGCGGCAAAGCGGTAACATCTTGATCTTCAAACAAGATCTTGCCCGATGTTGGTTCTTCCAGACCGCACAGCATATTTAAGGTCGTGCTTTTGCCACATCCCGATGGTCCTAGCAAACCGATCAGCTGACCATTTGGGATCTCTAGATCAAAATCATCTACTGCCTTTACTTCCTGAGCATTTTTCCCCGCTTTAAAAAATACCTTCGTTATTTTCTGCAAGCTTATCTTCATCAATTACATCCCCTTACTTAATTATTTCGATTATAGCCGTTTTTTGCATAATTCTCAAGAAAGCATCTGCCTTTATCGTTACAAAATAAAAAAAGACATGTATATCATCAATACATGCCTTAATCTTTTTTAGGTTTAGGATGCTCGGGATTCATCCACGCCGAATAACTATTAAATCGCACAAATAAATAAATGCCTACCGCCATGATCATCAAAGATATAAATAGCTGTAATCCAATATCTGCTAAATTTTCCAGATGAAGATCAAAACCAAAGATCTTGATCAGCCCTACCGGGATGCAAAGCAAAAACAGATATGTCCATTTATTGACGACGATCAACCATTTTTTCATATCTTTCACGCTCCTAGCCTCAGCTTTTTATATATTTTATATTATCATGATCGTTTGCTACAATCAATGTTCCCTATTCTTCCGGACGGGTCTTGATGCCAAAGGCAAAATATAAGATATGGAAGATCCATACGATCATCAAGACCATCTGACCAACAAACACCTTATGCATCATGGCAAAGCCAATAGCCATCAAAAACGTCACGATGGTCATGATCTTGATCTTAGCCTTTTTGCTCATGCCCTGTCCTTGAACATAAGAAGCTAGATTATCTTTGTACAAAGATGTACCAACGAACCAATCATGGACCTTTTGCGAACTGCGTGCAAAACCATATAAAGCCAACAGCAAAAATGGGAATGCCGGGATCAAAGGCAAGATAGCGCCAACGACGCCTAACCCCAATCCAATAAATCCTAATATCAAATAAAATACTTTTTTCATTTTCTATCCTTTCATCATATGTTTGATGACCAATAGCGGATGATAAAAGATCAACCGTGGTCCGCTATATCTCATTACCTTTTTGATCTGCTGACGATAATATTCATGATAACAATGGATCTTACAGCGTGAACAAAAGGTCTTCTTGGCCATCAGCGGGCATTTATCGACCCGTTGGTTAACATAAGCCAATAACTTCTTCGCATCGATATCATCATGTTTTTTGGCATATATCTTGATCATCAAAGCCACTACCGCTTTTTCCTTTGCTCTTTTTTTGGCAATATCCATATCTAGCTGATCCTTCCTGCATCGATCTTAATGATCTTATCACAGCTTTTCAAGGTTGACTCGCGATGGCTTACCATGATGATGGTCTTATCTTTGACCTTGCGCAAGGCATTTAGGATCAGTGCTTCATTTAAGCTATCAAGATTACTGGTCGGCTCATCCAACAAAAGCAACTGTCCATCATGCAAGAAAGCTCGCGCTAAATTAAGACGTTGCTTTTCGCCTGAGCTCAAGCTTGATCCCAATTCAGCAACCATTGTCTCATAACCTTGTGGCAAGCTCATGATAAAATCATGGATATTAGCTTTTTTACAAGCTACGATCAGTTCTTCATCCGTAGCATCGAGCTTAGCGATCTTAAGATTATTCTTTATCGTATCATGGAATAAATGGGTATCTTGGGTCACATAGCTTTCCATCTTCCGTAAATCGCTTGTATTGATCTTGGCGATATCCTTGTTGTTGATCATGATGCGGCCTTTATCCACTTGCCAAAAGCGCATCAGCAGCTTAAGCAGCGTAGATTTGCCGCTACCGCTTTTGCCCACGATGCCCATGATCAACTTGGGCTCAACCCTTAATGATAGATCTTTTAAGATCAGCTCATCTTCATAGCTAAAGCTGATATTTGAAACATCGATCGTACCAAAAGTACTAGCCGCTTCACCAAACACATCATCGATCAACGGCTTTTCTTCTAAGATATCTAAGATCCTATTGCCCGCAGCTATGGTATTTTGCAAGCCGCTACCTAAATTTGCCAAAGCAATAAAAGGTCCAAAAGATGCAAATAAGGCTAGCATGGCAATCAGCCAAGCCTCAAAGCTGATCAAGCCATGGCCAAACAAATAACCGCCATAAAAAAGCATGATCATATCCGCCCCCAATACCGCTATATTGGTCAAAGAAACGTTAAAAGCCATTACTTTTTTCAAGCTATTTTCCTGACGATCCAAATTATTTGTTAGATCTTGCAACATATTTAATCTTTGATCTTTAGCATCGTATTGAATTATTTCCTTGATGCCTCGCAAGCTTTCTAATACAAAGCTGCTCATATCGCCGCTCAAATTACGAAATGCCAAGCCCTTATCCTTGCTCAAACGATCCATCAGCAATGGAATAACGATACCAACAACCATATACGCAACAAGCGCCACGATACCTAAGCCCAGATGATAATGAGCAATAAAGCTAAACATTATCAGTGCAAATAACAATGCGATCATGATCGGCGAAATGGTATGGGCATAAAACACTTCTAGCAATTCGATATCGCTGGTTATGATGCTGATCATATCCCCGGCATCTTTGCCCTCCAGCTTAGCTGGCGCTAATTTGCGCAAGGCTGCAAAGACCTTATCTCTGATCAAGGCCAAGAGCTTAAAAGCAATATAATGATTGCTAGCCTGTTCGCCATATCTAAATACTGAACGTAAGATCGCTAAGCTCAACAAGATACCAGCTAAAGGCCAAAGTGCAATTTTACCCAGCAAACCATAACCTGCCAAGATCGTAATAAAACTAGCCGCCAAATGACCAGCAAGCCCCAAAAGGATCGCTGTGATCATGTTGATCATCAACGGCTTGATCATCACGATCAGCTTTAACATTACTTTACTACCGCTACGCTTCATCATCTTCACCATCCTCTAAAGCTCTTTGCATTGTCCATAATTGCTTATAATGACCATCCTTCGCTAATAGTTCTTGATGGCTTCCTTGCTGAACGACCATGCCCTGATCCATCACGACGATATGATCGCTAGCTGCCACATTAGCCAAGCGATGCGAGATCATGATGACCATCTTCGTTTGAGCTAATTGATAGATGTTCTCGATGATCAGCTCTTCGCTTTCGACATCGATGTTGGAAGTTGCTTCATCAAAGATGTAAATGTCGCTATCAGCCAATAAAGCTCTGGCCAATGCCAATCTTTGCTGCTGTCCGCCTGAAAGATTGCTGCCCCTTTCATTTAGCTGCGTATCCAAGCCATCAAGCTGTCTTAAGAAGGCTGCCAGCTTAACTTTTTCCAACGCCTCCCACATCTTTTGATCATCAGCGATATCAGCCAATTGCAGATTCTCCCGAACACTACCTTTAAAGATATAGCTTTGATGCGAAAGATAGGTAACATGAGCATAAAAATCATTATCGGCAATATCATTAAGCAATGTTCCATTGATGGTCAGCCTGCCTTGAGGATCGATCAATTGCTTGGTCAGCAAGGCTGCCAGCGTAGATTTACCGCTACCGCTTCTACCAACGATCGCACTAAGCTGTCCGCTTTTGAAAACTACATTGATATCTTCTAAGACCTTCTTTTCACCATCATAGCTATAGCTAACATCCTGCAAGCAATAATCACCTAATTCAAAATGACTGCTGCCCTGCTTTGGTTCAGATGCCCCAAGGATCTTAAAGATCTTATCGCTAGCTGCCATGCCATTCATCGCAATGTGGAAAAAACTGCCTAAGGTTCGCATTGGCAAGAAAAAATCTGCTGCCAGCAACAGCACCAAGATACCTTGCATAAGCGTCAAGCTTCCCGCTTGCAGATGTGCTATCGCAATCAGCATGCCCAAAGCTGCTCCGCCATATGCCACCAGATCCATGATCGATATGGAATTAAGCTGCATGATCAAGACCTTCATCGTGATCTTTCGAAATTTTTCAGCTTCTTTATTCATCAATTGATGACGGTATCCATCAGCTTGATAGATCTTCAAGGTCGTCAATCCTTGTAAGTTTTCTAAAAAGGTATCTCCCATCGTCGTATACTGATCCCAATAACGGCTCAACAGTTTCTTTGCCCATCTTTGCACCAAAACGATCGAAACCGGGATCAGCCACACCCCTAACAACAAGACCAACCCAATCATCCAATCAAATGACGAAAACACCATAAATAAAGTGATGGGCGCCAAGATCGCATAAAAAAACTGAGGAAGATAAGCTCCAAAATATGTTTCCAACTGCTCCACGCCCTCATTGGTAACCTGCACGACCTGCGCAGTGCTAAGGATCTTTTCATAACGCCCTTGTAAAAGCAAAAGCTTTTGATATATCAGTTTTCTAAGCTTTTCTTTTACCTGCTTGCTGCTAAGATAAGCCATGCGATTAGCCCCATAAAGCAAGGCCATCCTTACCAAGATGCAGCCAACGACCACCATGAACACCTGCAACAACATTTCATGGCTAAAAGCCCCAGCCAACATCCTTGCCAACAATAAAGCAATGTTATACATCATCGCGATATTAACCAACAAACCCAACCATTGAAACAATATGTTCAAAGCTATATATTTTTTGGTTTCCGGTATTAAACCGATAAGTTCTTTCTTGATCATCCGTCCTCCTGTTAGTTCAATCTAACTGTCTTTCCTTTAAAAAAGCAGCCACGTTAGTAGCTGCTAACTATATACATTGTACCAAAACCGGTTAGTCTTGTCAAACCTATGCAAATTCATTTAGATATAATGGTTTTGCTGATAAAGCAAAGGCTTCTTCAACGCTGGTAACGCTGCTTTGATACAAGCGATTGAACAATTCATAATCATTGATCCGCGCCATGGTAAAGCCATAACGATAAGGTTTTATCCCTTTAAAGATCGCATTGAGATTTTCCGCATCACTAACATGCAGCCGTACGATATCCCTTTGCTGCAAAGCGATCGTCAAAAGTTTCAGCAAAGCCTTGCTGTTCATATATATACATTCTTCTACATTTACCTTGATACCTTCATTGATCAAGGTAACATAGCCTTGGATATTATGATTATCATCATAATAAGCACATATCCTGCCACCTTGAGCCTTTACTTCTTGGATATATCGCCGAAAATCATCAAAATTCCGCACATAGAACCCATTGAAGCGTTTAACAAAGCTGCAATAAACCTTAAACATTTCATTAACGCTTGGATTGAACAAGCAACCGCTAACGCTATACTTATCAAAGTTTTCTTTGGTGAATTCATATACCTGACGATAGTAGATCATCTTAAAGCCAAATTGCTCATATAACGCAGGATTATACGCTTGGATAAAAGTAACAAGCTCGGTATGTTCACAGCTATCTAAGCATACATCCATCAGCTTATGCATATATCCACGATTTTGAAATTTCGGCAAGGTTGCCACGCCTAAGATCATCGATGCCCTTAATACCCGACCATTAAGCATGACATCATGCGGTATCTTATGCAGACAGCTTACAGGTTTATCATCGATCTCATATACCCAGCATTCATTTGGCTTAAACATCTTTTGAAAAAAGAAATCAGTATAGCGCATATCTTCCTGGGTAAAACAAATGCGCCAGATATCCTTGATTCCTTTAACCATATCTTTTGTTGGTCTGATAATCACTTTTTACACCTCGCTGATCTTATATTTTTTTATCAAATATAGCGGATTATAGGCTTCCTTGGCATGTCGCAGATTCTCGATACCTAGATCATCTTCACGATTGACCAGCTCATAGTTAGCAAACTCATGAATGATCAGCTGCTGTAACATCGCTTGATATAAGCCGCGATAGCTATCATCCGCCTTTTCGATATTTTCCTGCCACATCCGTTTTGATAGATGGCTGCCGATCGCAAAAGCTTTGATCTTGCCATCGATCCTGATCGCTCCGCCGCGATAGTCCAGCTCATCGATCAGCTGCAGCACCCGCATCACGCCTTCTATTTCCGCTAATAAAAAATCTTCTTTATTTTCTTTGCCCCATTGCTGTAAAAATTGCTGACATTCCCGCATATTATGCTTATCTAGCTTTTCGTATTGCCAACGGCCATCATAAAGCTTATAAAAAGCATTTAGATGATTACGCTTCTTTTGCAGTTTCTTGCCTTTAAAAAGCTTAAGCAATTCATTATCATAAACATAGTCAAAACTTTCCCGTGCTTCATAAACTTCTACGTTCTTTAACAGCTTTACCGCCATATCTTTTTGCTTTTCAACAAAACAGCTCATGACAAAGCGGGTATGATAACGCTCAAAGATGCTTTTAGCCTTCATGAGCGCCTGCGCAAAATATTCATCTTGGCAAAGCGGCATGTAAATGAACATCTCATTATTATGAACGCCCAACAGCAATAAATAATTAGCTTCTTTATAATAAAATAATGGATACCACTTCATCCATAGTATCATGTTCACAAGATTATGATTGCTTTCTTCATATTCTTGCATTTGCAAATAATCTTTGATCATCATAATGTTTGACATATCAATGATAGCAAAATCATTACTCAGACATTCTTCGATTGACATAAATCTTTTAATTCTCCTTATTGGCAAGCTGAGCGATCTTTACAAAGCGATGCTTGATGCCCGACTTGCTGATCGGCATGCCATAAACCTTTTCGTATTCCGCACAAAGTTCGTTCAAGCTCATTTCCGGATTAGCTAAGCGCAGCTTAGCTACCTCCTGCAACTTGCTATCCAAACGCTCAAGATGCTTGCCTAATTTATTGATATCCTCGATCTGCTGCTTTGCAGCCTTTTGGCTTTTGATCTCATTAGCAACCTCACAGTTATCCAATCGCGTCAAAGAGTTGGTAAAATCCCGGCTGATCCGGATATCTTCAAATTTCAGCAACGAATCACTAGCCCCGATACACCTCAAAAAATCAGCGATCTTATCAGCCATCTTAACATAGACGACATAGTTATTGCGGCGCTTGATGATCTTGGCATGGATATAAAATCTTTCCATGATCGATGCAATAAATTCTGCCAACTGTTCATTATTGGCGGCAATTTCTAAATGATAATCGCTTTTTTTAGGCGTATTACAGCTACCAGTTGCCATGAAAGCCCCAGCCAGATATGATCTAGCACAGCATTCTTTCTGCACGATCTTCTTCAATGGTCGCTCTAACAAGGCTCGGCTTGACCACAGACCGATATCTTCGAGGATCGCTGCCGCTTTATTCCTAACTTTTAGATGATAAATGTTATTTTTCTTTAGATTCATCTTTTTGATGATCGAAAGATCGACATCAACTTCATAAAGTTCTTTGATCAACTTATAAATTCTTTTGGCAACCGTTGCATTTTCGGTCTTGATCGACAAGGCTAAACCTTGATTTGAAATATTTAAGGTCGAACAAAGCTGGATAATTGCTGAAAGCTGTGCCCTGATACAACATTTATTCAATTCATTATTAGCAATTTCTTGCTTTATGTCGGTAGAAAACGACATTTATAACCCTCCAATATAATCTTCAACGAACTCCTTGATCTTCAAGGAATTATGTCGAATGACATTCGTACTAAAATCTAATAAATTTGCATATCTAATTTGATAATCATGTTTGGCTTCCACGACCTTAACCACGCTGCTATCCTGCTTGCGATAACGCGCAATGATATTATCGGGGATCTCATCGCTTGCAACCACAACCTCATCGATATCGACCTTATGCATATGCAGCGCCATCACATGATCTTCAACGCTATAACCATCTGTTTCTCCCGGTTGGCTCATGACATTGCAAAAATAAAGCTTTCTAGCAGATGATTGTTTCAAAGCCTCCTGGATCTTAGGAATGATAACATTGGGCAAGATGCTGGTATAAAGCGAACCGATCCCAAAAATGATCAGATCAGCTTTTTTGATAGCAGTTACCGCTGATGGAGTAGCCTTGACATCACAATCATAGAACACTTTGATGATGCGATTGTTAAAATTAGGAATATTAGCCTCGCCTTTAACGATGGTCTTATCCTCCATCATGGCATATAAGGTAACTACCTGCAAGGTACTAGGCACGATCTTTCCCTTTACGTTCAAAACCTCCGCACAGGTCGTTATCGCTTCCATGAAGCTACCACAGGTCTGGGTCAAAGCCGTCAAGATCAAATTACCTAGATTATGACCTTGGATATCCTCATCCTCTTTATTTGGATCCTCATTAGATTCAAAACGATAGTCCATCAGATTAGATAACAACGATTCGCTTTGCGCCAACGATAACAGCACATTACGGATATCTCCCATCGCAGGGATATGAAACTGCCGACGCAAGCGGCCTGTACTGCCCCCATCATCCGCAACCGTAACGATCGCCGTTATATCGATATCATCGATATGTTTGATGCCCCTAAGGATCGTTGACAAACCATGTCCGCCGCCAATGACCACTACTTGCTTATTCTTCATTTTCCAGACCTACTTTATCACGATGCTCTTTATAACAGTTATACCGCTTAGAATACTTATCATACAAATAATTCGTTATGCTGACCGAACGATGCTGTCCGCCCGTACAACCGATAGCCACGGTAAAATGATTCTTTCCTTCTTTGACATACTGTTCAAAGGCATAATCCAAAAAGGCATCCAAGCGAGTAATAAATTCCTGCGTTTCTGGCTTATCCATGACATAATCGTATACGCACTTATCATCTCCGCTATATGGCCGCAGTTTCACATCCCAATATGGATTAGGCAAAAAACGCACATCGATCATCAGATCAGCATCCATTGGCACCCCATTCTTATAGCCAAAAGAAACAAAGCTGATCGAGAATGCCGGAACGGTATTCAAAGCAAAATATTTTTCGATCTTTCTTTTAAGCTCTTTATTCGATAAAAAGGTGGTATCGATGGTCGTAAAGCTGCTTTCTTTATGTTTGATAAACATCTCACGTTCACCGCTGATCGCCTCTTCTAAGGTATTGGCCATATTGCTGATCAAAAGCGGATGCATGCGCCTGGTAGATTTATAGCGATGAAGCAACACATCATCGCTAGCATCCAAAAATAAGACCCGTACATCGATATCTGATCCCCGAAAAGCATGTAAAAACATCGGAAAATCAACGGCAGAAGTTGCTAAAGCTGTATAGTTATATCTGATATCATTGCTGTTTTCGATCAGATCGACCAATAAGCTCAGCAATTGTACCGGATATTGGTCAATGCAATGATATCCCATATCCTCCAGCACGCTCATGGCACTGGTCTTCCCAGCTCCGGACATCCCACTTACTAAAATAACTCTTTTCATAATTCCTACCTCGAAAAAATTGTACCACGGTTATGGGCGTTTCACAATTGAAATAACCCTTATTACCGCAATACGCGCCGCAATAAATTTATGGCGTTATCGTATGCGATCATCTGACATTGTTTTTCATCAAAGCCTTGCTCTTTCAAAGCTGTGATTAAATTTTGAGCACAAGCAGCATTAGCTAAGCCTTTGCCCATGGCATTATCATGATCAGGAATAAAGTCCATGAAATCAAAGCCCATCGCAACATGTTCGCACCCGATCAGATCAGCGATATAACGGCCATGCGCCCCTAAATGCGCCACATCCTGCTGATCATCACGCTCTGCAATAAAATGTCTAGCAGCATTCAAGCCAACGATCCCACCTTTTGCCTTGATAGCTTTTAATTGCTGATCCGTAAGATTGCGATCATGACAACATAATCTGCGGGCATTAGAATGCGTAGCGATGATCGGCCCATCAGTAATTTCCACGATATCCCAAAAGGTTTTTTCATTAGCATGTGAAACATCGATGACCATTCCAAGCTCTTCCATCTTCTTGATCGCCAGCTTGCCTAAAGCTGACAATCCTTGGCAAACATCACCTTTTACCCCGTTTGCCAAAGCATTTTGTTCGTTCCAGCAAAGTGAAGCAACTCTTACCCCTTGATCATACAGCCATTGGATCTTGGCTTCAACATCATCAACGATCCCGCACATTCCTTCCACGCTCATCAGCAGCTTGATCCTGTTGTCATCTTTAAGATCTTCCTTGGCCTTTACCCATGTAATTTCTGGTTGTAACGCGCTTATTTGTCTGCGGCTTGCTTCAACCATCCTTTGCATTTGTTCCCAATCTTCGCTACCATCAAAAAAACTTGCAATACAAACGCCCATGATCTCTCCTTCTTTTAATTTAGGCAGATGATCCATTTGCAAAGCATCATTATGTCCTTGTTCTTCCTTACGCAGGATATCACAGCCGATATCAGCATGCAGATCAAAAATACGCATCTTAGCCTCCTTATCTTGGTCTTGAACCAAATATAAAATATTTATGATATTATAACATTTTTTGCCCAAAAAAAGTGCTGACATATCAGCACCTTTAATTAAGACTATATCTTTGCATAAAAACCGGATTGAACAAATCATGGTCTGAATTAATATCAAATACTTTTCTGCCCTCGCTATAGGTTTGGCAAACATTATAAGCTTCATCGATAACAACAAAATCAGCATCCATACCTACAGCTAAATAGCCTTTATAAGCAATAGCATAAACTTTTGCTGGATTTAACGAAGACATCTTAACGATCGTCTCCATAGGCAACTTAAGATTTTTCTCTAAATTAGCAATGCCTTTGATGACCGGCAAAGTAGAGCCACACAGTCTGCCCGTATCCGATAAACAATATCCTTTTTCATCGATATTAACTTCAAACATGCCAGGAAGATCATATCGGCCAATTGGTGCCCCAGCCATTGGCACATTATCACTGATCATCATGAATTTTTCAAAAGCGGCATTTTTGATCCTAAACATCATCTTGATCATTTCATTGCTAACATGCAAACCATCACAGATCAATTCATTAAATACATCATCACTCAATAACGCGGCGCCTAAGCCACCCATGTTGCGATGATGGATGCCGCTCATGACATTAGCAGTATGCGTCACAACGCTAATGCCCCATTTATAAGCCTCCAACGCTTCATGATAGTTCATATTAGAATGCGCAAATGCACAGCGCACACCTTGGCTATTAAGATACTTGATGGCATCTTTAGCACCAGGTATTTCTGGAGCGATCGCCATCAATTTCAACAAACCATCTGCATCATTTACCATTGCTTTGATATGTTCAAGATCGATATCGGGATGACCGGTATCTACACCTTTTTCTCCAACACGATTTAGATATGGTCCTTCGCTATGGATACCAACAACTTTTGCTCCATCAACCGAAGTTTTAGCAACATTGGCAATAGCTTTAAAATAACTATGATCAGCGGTTGGAAAACAAGCGGTTACGCCTTGAGAAGCCAAGCCTTTAAGATAGCCACGAACTTCTGCTTCCTTATCTTCACAATCACCCATCAGGCTATAGCCCATGGTCCCATGGTTATGCGTATCGATTATTCCTGGAATGATGCGATATCCCGTATAATCAGCATCAACTACTTCATCATCTTCTTTATCCTTGATAGCGGTGATCTTTCCGCCTTCAATGATCAGCACCTTATCAACACAACCATCTAACGTATATAATTGCGGACAATATATTTTCATCATAGTTTCTCCTCGTATAATTCTTTCTAGATAGACATATTTTAATACTTGTCTATCAAAGTATAAGTCCTAAGGTATAATTTGAATGAAGACAGATTAGTAGA
>CASGCC010000036.1 GCA_949299585.1 uncultured Bacillota bacterium
ATCTTGCAAAATACGATCTTTACATCGCCACACACCAAGATAAGCAACTTATTAAAACAATTGCAAGCCAGCAAGATCCACATGGCGGTTGTCTTAGATGAATTTGGTGGAACCTCAGGCATCATTACGATGGAGGATATCATTGAAGAGCTAGTTGGAGAGATCTGGGATGAACATGATATCGTTAAGCAATATTATGAACAGATCGATGAAAATACCTATTTGGTCAAAGGCAGCTGCGAAGTGGATGATCTATTCGAGCGTTTAGGCATCAAGGAAGATGATGAAAAAGAGCATGATTATATCACCGTCAGCGGATGGGTAACTGCTGAATTTGAGTCTTTTCCAAAAGTAGGTGAAAGCTTCGAGTATCAAAATGTCAAAGTTACAGTGGAAAAGATGCTGGAGCGCAAGATCGAAGAAGTTAAGGTCGAAGTATTGAAAAAGGAAGAAGATAAGGAAGAATAATGCAGCAGATCTTTATAGATAAACCTTTAGAAATAAATGAAATATATGAATTTGATGAGCCAAAAGCTCATCATTTAATGCATGTGCTAAGGATGCCCAAAGGGACAAAAGTACGGTTGGTCCATGAAAAAGCCTATCTAGCTAGCATCGATTATATCGATGGCAAAGTTATTGCCAAGGTTGAAGCTGTTGATGATAATGACAATGAATTGCGGTGCAATTTGATCTTGGTACAAGCGTTGATCAAAAAAGAGAAATGGGAGCTGGTCTTGCAAAAAGCTAGCGAACTGGGATGTACGATGATCGTTCCACTGATCAGCAAGCGGACGATCATTGATGATAAACGCTTTAATGATAAGCGCGTTCGTTATGAAAAGATCCTATTAGAGGCTGCACAACAATGCAAACGCAATCAGGTCCCACAGCTGATGGATCCGATCAAGCTTAAAGATCTGGATATCTATGGTGATCTAAAGCTGGTTGCTTATGAGGCTTTTGATCAAAAAGCTAGCAAGATCCATGATTTATGGCAACACCAAAAAAATGTCGTCGTTATTATAGGACCTGAAGGAGGCTTTGAGCCCCAAGAAATTACGATGCTGCAAGCAAAAGGCTATAGCTGTGTAAGCCTAGGAAAAAGGATCTTGCGCAGCGAAACCGCCAGCATGTATGCATTAAGCGTCATAGGAGAGTTATCAGAGTGAAAAGTTATGCAATATGTACCCTTGGCTGTAAGGTCAATACTTATGAGGCCCAAAGCGTCAATCAACAATTAAAGCTTAAAGGGTATAGCGAAAAAGATTTTAAAGAATCATGTGATATCTATATCATCTTTACTTGTGCCGTTACCAATACGGCGGCTAGCAAATCACGGCAAAAGATCCATCAAGCCATTCGCCAAAATAAAGATGCTTTGATCTGTGTAGTTGGCTGTTATGTTCAGATCGATATAGAAAATCTACAAAAAGATGAGCATATCGATATCTTGATCGGTAGCAAGCATAAAGATAAATTGGTCGAATATATCGAGAGATATCAGGACCAACAGTTGAATAAAGTTGAGGAGCTCAAAGATGTGCCATTTGAAAAGTTGATCGTCAACAGCTTTGAACATCAAACCAGAGCTTATCTTAAGATCCAAGATGGCTGCAATCAATTTTGTAGCTATTGTATCATTCCTTATGCTAGAGGGCATGAACGCAGCATGAAACCGCAGGATGTGGTTGATGAAGCTAAACAGCTAAGCAATCACCATCATGAGATCGTCTTGACAGGTATCCATACGGGACGTTATGGTCGCGAATATGGGGTTAGTCTTGCCAAGATCATCAAGATGATCCTAGCTGAATGCCCGCAGCTGCAAAGGATCAGGATCTCAAGCATCGAAATTACCGAAATCGATGATGAATTGATCGAGCTGATAAAAGATGATCCGCGCGTAGCTGCGCATCTGCATATTCCTTTGCAAGCTGGTGATGATGCTACCTTGAAAAGGATGAACCGCCCTTATACCTGCGATGATTTTTTTCAAAGGATAACTTATATCCGTAATGAAATTCCTTTTATCTCAATCAGTACGGATCTGATCGTGGGTTTTGTCCAAGAAAGTGAAGAAGAATTTGCTAATACCTATGCCTTTTTGAAAAAATGTGCATTTAGCTTTATTCATGTATTTCCTTTTGCTTCTAAAAAAGGAACCAAGGCATATAAGATGAGCGATCATATCGATAATGCGACCAAGAAAAGGCGTAGCAATCAATGCTTGAGCTTATCCAAAGATCTAAGTTATATCTTTGCTAGTAAGTTTATCGATCAAAAAGTAGATGTTTTGGTCGAAGGTTTTGATGGTAGTTATTCTTATGGTTATACCAGTGAGTATATCTATGTATATCTTGATGGGAAATTTGCTCCAAATACGATGGTCAAGGCTGTCGTGACCCATCTTGATAAAGAGCGTGTTTATGCTAAGGCGGTGGATTAAATGAAATTAAATGAATTATTTGATAATGTAAAAGATATCGAGATTGATAATCTAATGGCTGACAGCCGTAAAAAGCGTAAAAATTCGATGTTTTTTTGCGTCAAGGGCATGATGTTCGATGGGCATAATTTTGTTGAACAAGCAATTGAAAACGGGGCTATCGTTATCGTGCATAGCGATGATATCAGCCATAAACATAAAGATATCACTTATATCAAGGTCAAGGATGTCTTAAAGGTTTATAATCAGGTTGCAGATTACTTTTATGGTCAGCCTTCTAAGAAACTATTGATGTATGGCGTTACCGGTACCAATGGCAAGACCAGCATTGCGACGATGATCAAACAGCTGTTAGCTGATAAGGCGCCATGCGGATATATTGGCACCATCGGTATCGAGTATGGTAATGTCCGCCTTGATCCGACATTGACCACGCCAGAGATCGATCTTGTTCAAAGTACCTTGCAGGAAATGTGCGAAGCCCATATGAAGGCCTGTACGCTGGAGGTAAGCAGCATTGGTATCGAACAGCATCGGGTCGATGGGATCGACTTTGATGTAGCGATCTTTACTAATCTTACGCATGATCATCTGGATTATCATGGAACGATGGAAAACTATTTTAATGCTAAAAAGAAGTTTTTTGACAATTTGAAATCAACAGCGATCGCGATTACCAATATCGATGATGAACATGGTGCTAAGATGGTGGAAGATACCAAGGCTCGGGTCGTTACTGTTGGGATCAATCAACGTGCCGATTATCAAGCAATTTCTTTGCAGATCAAAAAAGATGGCATCATATTTACCTTGCGTTGTTATGGCATTGAATATCGGATCCAGACCAATCTTGTGGCAATGTTCAATATCTATAATTTATTAGAAGTTATCACAGCATTGCATGAAACAGGCATGGAAATGGAAGAGATAATCGCTAAGGTCAACCATATCGACCAGATCAAAGGCCGGATGGAGCGTATCGATGAAGGGCAACCATTTAATGTGGTCGTGGATTTTGCACATACGCCAGATGGAATTGCTCAGGTTTGCGAATATGCGGCAAAGATCACTCCAAAAGAGAACCGCATCATTGCGGTATTTGGTTCCGCTGGAAAAAGAGACATCAAAAAGAGACCGATCTTTGGGGAGATTGCGGATAATTATTGTGATATGATCATCTTGACCGAAGATGACCCGCGCGATGAAGAGGTAATCGATATCGCTAATCAGATTGCTCAAGGTATCAAAAAAACTAATTACATCATAATTGAAGATCGATATGATGCAATTCGCCAAGCCATCGAGATGGTAAATATGAATGATACGATCTTGATCTTAGGCAAAGGCGATGAAGATTTCATCTATCGCGATTATGGCAAAGAAAAATACATGGGTGATGACAAGGTCGCAAGAGCTTGCATTCATAAATATTATTTTCAGGAGGATAAGGAAAATGATGAACAAGTATATTGATCATACTTTATTAAAACCAGACGCTACCAAACAGCAAATCATCAAATTATGTGAGGAAGCCAAAAAATACGATTTCAAAACGGTTTGTGTCAATCCAAGCTGGATCAAAGAATGCGTAGAGCAGTTAGATGGTTCAGATGTCAAGGTTTGTACGGTCATTGGTTTTCCTTTAGGCGCTATGACTTCGCAAACTAAAGCTTTTGAAGCAAAGCAAGCGATCGAATTAGGCGCTAGTGAAGTTGATATGGTCATCAATATCGGGCGGCTAAAAGATCGTGACCTTGATTATGTTACCAAAGATATTCAAATGGTAAAAGAAGCTTGCGGCGATCATGTCTTGAAGGTCATCATTGAAACTTGCTTATTGAGCGATGAAGAAAAACGCTTAGCTTGTGACTGCATAAAAGCAGCCAAAGCAGATTTTGTCAAAACTTCAACGGGATTTAGCGTCCATGGTGCTACTGTCAGTGATGTAGCTTTGCTTAAGGCATATGTCAAGGATAGCTTATTGATCAAAGCAGCCGGAGGAGTCAAGACGGTTGATGATCTGCATAAGATGATCGAAGCTGGAGCTAATCGCATTGGAACCAGCAGTGGGACAGCTTTGATGGAAAATCAAGAAAGCAAAGCAAATTATTAAGAAAAAAGACTATAAATGCTATATTTTCTTGCATTTTTAATAAGTGTTTGCTAAACTATTGTTGTATGTTTCGTAAGGGGGTGTAAAAAGATGCCAAGAGTAGTTCTAAAAGAAAACGAAGGTTTGGATGATGCATTACGTCGTTTCAAACGTCAAGTTTCACGTAACGGTACCCTTGCTGAAGCTCGTAAAAGAGAATTTTATGTAAAACCAGGCGTACGTCGTAAACTAAAATCTGAAGCTGCAAGAAAAGCAAGAAGAGGGAAATAATTAACGTTTTCAGCCATTGATCATAAAAATCAATGGTTTTTTTATAGTTAAATAAATTAAGAAGGAGTTGATGATATGGAAAGATATGAAAAATTGATCAAGCAGTGGCATGAAGAAGAAAAATTAGCGATGGAAGGATGGAATTTTGCTCATATCAACGATCGTTATACGGAAGAAACCGATTTGCCATGGGATTATGAACAGATCATCCATCAATTTTTACGCAATGATCATCGACTATTAGATATCGATACGGGCGGCGGCGAATTTTTATTGAGTCTAGGACATCCTGGAAAACTAACAAGTGCAACAGAAAATTATGAGGTCAATATTGCTGTATGTCAAAAAAGATTGCTGCCAGAGGATATTGACTTTAAGCCAGCTGATCCAGCAGTTTATTTGCCTTTTGCTGATGATCATTTTGATATCGTCATCAATCGTCATGGTGATTATCATGAAAAAGAAATATATCGCGTGTTAAAAAAAGGAGGATATTTTATCAGCGAACAAGTAGGCGCGCAAAATGATCGTGACCTAATTGCTAAATTGTATAAAGAAATACCTCCTGTGGCTTTTCCCACCCAAAATCTGACTGATGCTTCTCAACGTCTGCAAACGCAAGGTTTTAAGATCATCATGCAAAAGGAAGCCTTTAGACCTATAAAATTTTTTGATGTTGGCGCCCTAGTGTGGTTTGCAAAGGTTTTGCCGTGGGAATTTTGTAATTTTACGGTCGATGCTCATTTACAAGAATTGATAACCTTGCAAAAAGAGCTAGAACAAAAAGGTATGATCGAAGGAACCATCCATCGATATATCATGGTAGCTCAAAAAATATAGCAACAACTCCAGAAGCAAGCTGACTTTAAAACATAATAGAGGATATGGTTAACATATCGTTTATGATATAATTTTTTAGAAAAGATATTATCATGGTGGCAATGGGCAAATTCGATAAATAATTTTTGATTTTAAGCTTGATGAGAAAATGTTTAACTTCCAAGATTTTTATGATCATATACCTGCTGCTTAAATGTCATTTGTTTTATTTTGCCATATGTCAATAATGATAATATACGAATGATTATATTGAGATGTTGAGTGACGATTAAAATGCTATGAAGACCAAAATTGATTTATTTGAAAAAGAAAATAATGAGATCTTTGCTTTGATGATCATCTGTCATATTTATGGCATTGATTTTAAAGCGGCTTATAATCGTGATCGTCCTGATCTGCAGATCGATCTTCCTGGACTGTCTTTAGGCATCGAAGTTACGATCGCACTTGATCAGCGGTTTATCTCGGCTTTAAAACTATTGGATGAAGGAAAGCTGATAAGAAAAGATCCCTCATGGATCGATAGCAAGCATCTGATCATGATGGCGATCAAGAAGAAATTAATTAAGGCGAAAGATTATCGTCATGATTTTGCGAAGATGGGCTTATTTATCTATTGTTTTGAAACATCCTTAAAGAAGGATATTTTTGCTGATATCGCAACATTAGCGAATATCGAAACTTATTTTGATCAGATATATCTATATAATTATAGCGATATCTATATTTATGATTGCCATAAGCATGATCTAGAATTGATCCATCTTAATTTTTTCGCCTTAAAAAAGCTGCTTAAGCAGCTTCATGAATATATTGACTGAATAATATGGTGATTTGCTGATCGCCTAAGCCATACTGTTTGGCAAAGTGAGCACAGGTCTTGCTGATGAGATCATATGATGCATGATGCTTACGCATGAAGCGGCATATTGGTGAATTTGGCTTTTGAAAATCACGGTAATTAATGATGGCTTGCCGCAGATGATACGGACAGCGCTTATCGATTTTTGTCGGTGTGATAAAGGTCCTTAGATAAATTTGATCGTAAGCGATAGGCTTTAGCTTTATGACCTTTTTTATTTGCATCGTTGTTTCATCTACCATATGCCAAAAGCATTTTTTATTGGGCTCAAGATATGCTAGCAAGGTCAAAAGATTTAGTTGACAAAACATATCGCTTCCAAAGTAAAAATGGTATGCGTCATATTTTTCCTCTATAAATTGTTGTAAAGGTTTGATGGTTATTTGCTGATAGAAAGTTATATCAACATTAAGGCTTTGCGCTCTTTGTTTGATAAATTCATCATCAAAGATATGTGCGGTGGTTGTTCCTTGGCACATAGCTTCATTAAAGCATGAACAGATCTTATCTGGCTTGTTTAAGGCATCGTATATATACTGCCCGCTATAGATGTTGATGGTTTTCATGAGCCAAACCGCAAGTTAAGATCGACTTCTTCCTTGATGCCTAAGATCTTGCCTCGCTCACTAAATTGCCAATATGCATATTCATATGGATATGTAGGAAGATCGCTGTATTGCGCATACCAGATCGGATAGCTATATATTTGTTCAAGATCATAAAAAGTGTTGGCGATATCTTGATTAAGATAGATCATAGGCTGTTTATCTTTGTAGGCGATCCTTCCGCAAAATGCTAAGGCATTTTGGGTTTTTTGTTCGATGCTTAGATCTTTGGTCCGATAATCTTCATCATAATCGATGCGTTCGAGATCATAAGCGATGGGAAGATCGATCTTTTTGCCTTTTAGATGTTTTAAGACGAAATTTGCTTCTTCGATGGCTTCTTTTTCATTGATGGCTTGGGAAAAGAAATAGACGCCGATATCTAGATCATATTTTTGGGCTTGCTCATAAAACTCTTCAAACTTTTCATCGAGATTAAGCTTACCAGATTGATAGCCGCGATAGCCCAAACGAATAAAGACAAACTCGATTCCTTGCTGTTTTAACAAAGAAAAATCTACTTCGCTTTGATGCATCGATAGATCGATACCCAGCTGAGCATCAGGATAAGTGATGATGCCATTTTCTTCATAAGTAAATTTAGTATTATCGATAGTTGATGATGGCAGGGAAGATACGCTTTGCGAAGATATGATCTTATAATCGTTTTTGGGAATGATCATGATAAATATTAAGATGATGATCAAAAGGATGCTTAGCAAAAAAAGATAATTGCGATATTTAGCTTTTAATCTTAGACGTTTTTTTCTTTTGCCAGAATGTTTTCGTGTTTTCTTGCTCATAAATAGATATCCTTTAATTGTAATATGCTGTTATCGTCTAATTTTAAGGCTTGTAGACGATAATTGGCGATGCTTTGGTATTGTTTTTCGATAGAGGAAAAAACTGTGCTGATATACGTTAAATCGGTACCAAATATATATGGTAATTTTTGGATGTTTTCTATCGGAATATTATTTTTTCCAAGATATCTTATTAGCTCATTTAGCTTTTGATGGTGTTCATGATTGCATTGCAGATAGGAATTGATGATGAATTTATGATCTAGTCCTAAGGCTTCCAACAGCAAAGCGGCAACGATGCTGGTACGATGGATACCATAGCGTGAAGTTATCAAGGTAGCACCTTCGCATTCTTGTTTCATGATGGCAAAGATCTGTTGCAGCTGGGTGATACTTTTTGTGCTTAGAAGGATCTTTTCATAATCAGCAATCATCTTGGCTTTTGTGTCAATGATCGTTGGCCAAGTGCATAGCTTTGTAGATAAGTTAGAAATATCGTTAAGATCAAGATCGATCGGATCAAAAAGCTCAATATCAATGATCAAAGGTAAATATTCGTGTGCCCTATGGATATCATGATCTAAATTGATTATCCTTTGGATTCGATAGCTTTGGCAAAGCTTAAGCTGCTCCTGCTTATTCAAGCCTAAAAAATTAGCGCTGCATAGTGCTTTAAAAGGCTTGATGATCGGATAGGAAACCGTGGCATCATGACATAGATCACGGATATAAAAGATATTTTCAATGCTCATAAGCTAATAACAACTCCTTAAAATATCTATTTTATTTTAACATTATAAACTATATAATTGTATATATAAACGGAGGTATGTTAATTGGAAACAACTAGAACCATTCATCTAGAAGATCTAAGTGCGGATAATGCCATGAATCTTTTAGGTTTGCAAGATAATAATCTAAAGATCCTCTCAAGCTGTTTTGATGTAGATATTACTTTTAGAGATGATAGCTTTATCATCAAAGAGTGTGATGATGTGACATTTGGACAGATCCAAGAAGTTTTGATGGCTTTATATGAAGTCGTAAAAAAAGGCCAAGCCGTAAATGAGCGTGATGTACAATATGCATATCGCTTGGTCAGCAAAAGCGCTAAGGTTGATTTTAACGATCTTGCGAAGAAGGTCATTGGCAGGACCCTTAGCGGTAAGGTGATCGCACCAAAAACCAATGGACAGCTGGCTTTTGTTGAAGCCATGGAACATTATGATATCGTTTTTGCCATTGGACCAGCAGGTACCGGAAAAACCTATCTAGCCGTGATCCAGGCGGTAGCCAAGCTTAAAAAAGGTGATGTCAAAAGGATCGTTTTAACTAGACCGGCAGTTGAGGCTGGGGAAAGCTTAGGCTTTTTGCCTGGAGATCTAAAAGAAAAGGTCGATCCTTATCTGACCCCGCTTTATGATGCGCTGCATGATATGTTAGGAGTCGAACAAACTGATAAGTTGATCGAAAAGCAGATCGTTGAAATTGCCCCTTTAGCTTACATGCGAGGCAGGACCTTAGATGATTCGTTCGTCATCCTTGATGAAGCGCAGAATACGACACCGATGCAGATGAAGATGTTTTTGACGCGTTTGGGCAATAATTCACATATGGTGATCACTGGGGATGTTACGCAGATCGATCTTAACGGTCAAGCTTCGGGATTGATCGATGCGACACGGATCTTAAAAGATATTCCTGAAATCAAGATCTTGCATCTAAGTGCTGATGATGTCGTTCGTCATCCGTTGGTTCAAAAGATCATCGAAAGTTATGATAAGGTAGGTAGTAGATGAGCATCTTAAATGTAAAAAATGTATCCCATAGCTTTGCTGGAAGAGATATCCTTAAGGATGTTTCTTTTCGTTTATTAAAGGGGGAACACGTCGCCTTGATCGGTGCCAACGGTGAAGGAAAGACGACTTTTTTAAATATCATCAGCGGTAAGATCGTGCCTGAAGAAGGCAGCGTTAGCTGGTGCAATCGCATAAGTTTTGGCTATTTGGATCAACATACCGCTTTAGAGCCTGATAAAACGATAAAGGATGTCTTAGCCATGGCATTTGATCATCTTTATAGCATGGAAAAAGAAATGATGGAAATGTATGAGAAGATGAGCGATGCTGATGAAAAAACCATGGAACAGCTCATGAATGAAGTAGGAGAAATATCGGAAATATTGGAGCACAATGGCTTCTATATGATCGATACCAAGATCAATGAGATTGCTAGCGGCCTAGGTTTATTGGATCTTGGTCTAGATACTTATGTAAATAAATTGTCTGGAGGACAAAGATCCAAGGTGTTATTAGCTAAATTATTGTTAGAAAATCCGATGGTGCTGATCTTGGATGAACCAACCAATTATCTTGATGAGCAGCAGATCGCCTGGTTGGTAAATTTTTTGAGCAATTATGAAAATGCTTTTATCTTGGTTAGCCATGAGATCGAATTTTTAAACAAGGTAACAAATGTGATCTATCATGTTGAAAATGGTGAGCTAACGCGATATGTAGGCAATTATGATAACTTTCTTAAACAACATGCGATCAAAATGCATCAAATCGAGCAAGCATATAAAAAACAGCAAGCGCAGATCAGTGAAATGGAAGATTTCATCGCACGCAACAAAGCAAGGGTCGCTACAAGGAACATGGCGCATTCGCGGCAAAAGCAGCTGGATAAGATGGTCATCATTGAAAAGCCCAAAACCAAGCTTAAGCCTAGCTTTGCGTTTATTGAAGCTAATACCTTGCAGCGTTATGTCATTACGGCCAAGGATCTTGTCATCGGCTACGATGAGCCATTATCTCATAGGTTACAGATCGTCATCGAAAGAAATAAGAAAGTTGCGATCAAAGGTGTCAATGGGATCGGTAAGACAACGCTGCTTCGTACCTTGATGAAAGATATACCAGCATTTGAAGGCGAGGTTGATATCGATCCTAATGCCATGATCGGTTTTTTCAAGCAAGAAGACCATGGCGCTAATAAAACGACCTTACAAGCCTTTTGGGATGAATATCCTTCATGGACCAATTTTGAGGTAAGATCAGCATTAGCCAAATGCGGATTAACCACAGATCATATCGAATCAAATCTTAAGGTATTAAGCGGAGGGGAACAAGCAAAGTTTCGCTTGGCCCTTATCATGAATAAACCATGTAATTTATTGATGTTAGATGAGCCTACAAATCATCTGGATGTTGAGGCAAAAGAAGAATTAAAAAGAGCCTTGAAAGCTTATAAACAAACGGTCATCCTCGTAAGCCATGATCCGTGGTTTTATGAAGACCTTGTTGACGAAGTGATCAATCTAGAAGATTTTACGACCAAGATCATTTAAGTAAGTAATTATTTTACCGATTTCAATCAATGGTTTACATTTTCAACCGTTATTATATTCATATATATTTATTTTTTTGGTTAAATATATGACAGATAACATGAGCCATATTAAAAAAAGGAGGTAATCAAGCCTTAAAATAACAGGCTATGAGGCTTGAAAGATCAAAAAATGGAAATGACATTAGGAAAAAGGATAGCCCATTTGCGACGCTTGAAAAATATGAAGCAAGATGATCTAGCTCAACAGCTAAATATCAGCCCTCAAGCAATCAGCAAATGGGAAAATGATCAAAGCTGTCCCGACATCAGCGCTTTGCCGCTTTTATCCAAGATCTTTGACGTTAGCATCGATGAACTTTTGACCGGGCAACGTTATGAGATCAAAGGCGTAAAGGCCTTATCAGCGGAAAACAAGAAACAGCTATGTGATATGATGCTGAAGATCGTAATTGATGATAGCGCAGAAGGCGACATTGTCAAGGTTAATCTGCCGATGGAGATCATCAAGGTCATGGTAGAAATGGGCATGAAGATGGATGGGATGCTCGGTAAAGATATCCCGCCTATCGATATCAAGAAGATCTTTACGATGGTGGAAATGGGCATGATTGGTAATCTTGTAGAAATCGATCAAAATGATGGTACAAAGATAAGGATCTATGTTGAATAATGCGGGTACTTATTGAAGAAGCAGGGAAAAAAGAAATTGATATATCTTTTCCTAACCAGATGCTGATCAATCGGTTCTGTCTTTATCTGGCAAATCGTTATTTGCACAAAAAACAAGTTATTCTAACAAACCAGCATGATTTGCCATATAAGCAATTAAAACAATGTTTGAAACATCATCGGGGCTTAGTATTGGTTGAGATAAGCTCCAAAGACG
>CASGCC010000037.1:0-11643 GCA_949299585.1 uncultured Bacillota bacterium
CATCGTTTCCGCAACTTCTTTTTTATCCTTGCGGGTATAAGCACCTAGTTCTAGATTTTCTTCAACCGTCTGCTCGGCAAAGACCCTTCTTCTTTCTGGCACCTGGGCTAATCCAAGTTTCACGATCTTATCAGCAGGAATCTTGGTAATATCTACGCTATCTAAATATATTGTACCACTTTGTGGTTTTAATAAACCGCTAATCGTATGCATGATCGTCGTTTTACCAGCACCATTAGCTCCGATCAAGGCAACGATCTCTGAATCATTGATCTCAAAATCAACGCCTTGAATTGCTTCGATCATGCCATAGCTTACCTTTAAATCTTGAATCTTTAACATAGCTAATCCCCCAAATACGCCTTGATTACCCGCGGATCATTTACAACCTCATCTGGGGTACCGCAAAGCAATACGCTGCCATAGTTTAATACCGTGATCTTCTCACATATGCCCATGACCAATTTCATATCATGCTCGATCAAAAGAATGCTGATATTAAACTTCTTTCGCACTTTTTTTATTACTTCCATCAATTCCTCAGTTTCCTGTGGATTCATACCAGCTGCTGGTTCATCTAACAATAAAAGCTTTGGATGCGTAGCCAAGGCCCTAGCAATTTCTAGTTCTCTTTGCTTACCATAAGGAAGATTACAAGCTTTGATGTGAGCATATGTATGCAGACGGAAAACTTCTAACAGATCCATTGCTTCTTTTTCCATCTGTTGTTCCATCAAAAAATATTTCTTAGTTTTTAACAAAGAGTTAACTAATGAGTAATTATAACGTTCATGCAAACCGATCTTGACATTATCAATAACGCTAAGATCTTTAAATAGTCGAATATTTTGGAATGTTCGAGCAATTCCTAATTGAGCAATCTTATGACAAGATAAATTATTCAAGGTTTTTCCTTGCAGCATGATCTGCCCATCACTAGGAGCGTAAACCCCGGTCAGCATATTGAATACCGTAGTTTTACCCGCACCATTAGGCCCGATCAAACCATATAGCTCTCCTTGTTCGATGGTAAGATTGAAATGATCGACGGCACGCAAACCACCAAAGTTAATGCCAAGATCTTTGACTTCTAGCACATTCATCATTCTTACCCCCTAACTTTTTTAAAACGATTCTTGATATAATTAACCAATTTAACCAATGTTGGATCATATTTGAATAACATCATGATGATCAAAGCTAATGCATAAAGCAACATTCTATAACCACTGACGCTAACCAATAACTGTGGCAATACCGTCAAAACGATTGCCGAAATGATCGAACCTTTTATATTGCCCATGCCTCCTAATACAACCATGACCAATATTTCGATCGACTTGTCAAATTTAAAGGTCTTAGGCTCTAGGATGCCCATATAATGAGCATATAAACATCCGGCTACTCCAGCAAAAAAAGCAGCGAAAACAAATGCTAAGATCTTAAATTTTTTCGTATCGATCCCACTAGCTTCGCTGGCAATCTCGTCTTCACGAATCGACACGATCGCGCGACCATGCCGTGAATTGATCAAGGCAATAGACAATACGACCGTAATTACCGCCAACCAATATGCCCAAAGAAAATTCGTATAACGCGGAATGCCGATATAGCCACTAGCACCACCAACGATATTTAGATTTAGCAAGATATTCTTGATGACTTCGCCAAAAGCTAAAGTAATGATAGCTAGATAATCACCTTTTAAACGTAACGTAGGTACGCCAACGATGACCCCAAAGATCATTGCGACAACCCCTCCTACGATGATTGCCATCAAAAAGATCAATGGATCAGGTAAGCTTCCCATTAGATTTTTGCTTAAAAAAGCTCCGCTATAAGCACCAACCGCCATGAAGCCAGCATGTCCTAAGGTCAACTGTCCTAAAAAGCCTGTCGTAATATTCAAGCTAACTACCAGGATAACATTGATACAGATCGAAAGCATGATCCCTTGATAATAGTTACTGATGATGCCAACATTAGATAATATCGTGATCAGCAAAAAAATCGCTAAGATCAAAATAAAGTTTATGAACATTTTAGGCCAAAAAGCCATTCCTTTATATTTTTCCATTATCTTCATATCCTATACCTTCTCTTTCACATTCTTGCCAAGTATTCCAGAGGGTTTAAATACCAACATGACGATCAAAACCGTAAAAACGATAGCATCCGATAACTGTGATGAAATATATGCCTTGGTCAATGCTTCGATGATCCCTAAAATAAACCCTCCAAGTACGGCACCAGGAATGCTTCCGATACCGCCAAGCACGGCAGCAATGAACGCTTTAATACCTGGTAAAGAGCCAAGATATGGATTGACCATTGGATATGATGAGCAATACAAGATGCCCGCAACTGCAGCTAAAGCCGAGCCAAGCGCAAAAGTAATAGAAATCGTTTTATCAATATTGATTCCCATCAATTGTGCCGCTTGTGAGTCTTCGCTAACTGCACGCATTGCTTTTCCGATCTTGGTCTTTTGTACGAAAAGATGCAATACGGTCATCAAGATTACTGAAACGATAAATGTAATATAATAAGGTGCTGAAATCGAAATAGAGCCTAGCATCAAAGGCGGAAGACTGATAATGGTTGGAAAAGGTCGCGGATTAGCCGTAAAAAGCAATTGAAACAAACTTTGCAGCAAATATGAAACACCTATAGCCGTAATAAGCAGCGATATCCTTGAAGCGCTACGCAAAGGCTTATAAGCGATCTTCTCTACTACGATACCAAGAAGCGCGCAAAGTACGATCGAAACGACGATTGCTAGCCACACCGGAAGCTTAAAAGTACTAATTGCAAATAAGCAGATATAAGCACCAACCATGATAATATCACCATGGGCAAAATTAATTAATTTAGCAATTCCATAAACCATCGTATATCCTAACGCAATCAGCGCATATATCGACCCGGCATTGATTCCATTGACTAATTGCATCAAGAATTGCGAAAATCCTGACATATCTTATTACCCCCCTTTGAAAAAAAATTAGGAGGATTAGTAATCCTCCTAATGGTTACTATTTACCATATGTAACATATTGGCCATCTTTGATCGTGATATAACTTAAATCTTTGATTGGATCGCCATTTTCATCAAATTCCATATGACCTAAAACACCATCAAAGCTGATACCAGATAATTTTTCGATGATTGTTGCTGAATCAGTAGAACCTGCTTCTTCAATAGCTTGCAATAAGCACATCGTCGTATCATAAGCTAGTACGGCAAAGGCATTTGCATCAACACCATAAGTATCTTTATATCTTGTTGTTAATTCTGATACAACTTCATCATCTGGGCTGTAGTGATTTACAAAAATTGCGTCTTCAACATCAGCAGGATCTTCTACAACCGCCAATACGCCATCCCAGCCATCGCCACCGATGATCGTAGAATCGATACCTAAAGCTTTAGCTTGCTTAGCAATCAAAGCATCATCTTTATAATAGTTAGGAACGAATAATACATCAGCATCTGCTGCAGCGATCTTGGTTAATTGCGTATTGAAATCTACATCGCCAGTAGCATAGCCTTCAGTCGTAACAACTGTTCCGCCTTTTTCTTCAAAAGTTGCTTTAAAGTTTTCCATTAATCCTTTTGAATAATCATCTGATGTATTGTAAAGAATTGCTGCTGTTGTAGCGCCTAATTCATCATAAGCGAATGTTGCGATCGTTTGAGCCTGATATGGATCGGTATAGCAGCCTCTAAATACGTTAGGACCTGTCAAAGTAATATCTTTCGCCGTTCCGCTTGGTGTAATGATCGGAATACCGCTAGCCTGACTAGCTGTTCCTACTGCCGTACTTTCACCTGAAAGCGTACCGCCAACGATAGCTGTTACTTTATCTTCGTCAACTAGTTTGTTAAAAGCATTAACAGCCTCGGTAGCATCTCCTTTAGTATCATAACTAACGAATTTAACATCTGTGCCATTTGCTTCGTTATAATCTTTGATAGCCATATCGATACCATTGTTTACTGCTATGCCATAAACGCTGTAATCGCCTTCTAAAGGCCCAAATGAACCAATGGTAATCGTTGAACTATCGCTTGAAGCGCTAGCATCATTGTTTGTTGTGGATGTATCCGATGTACCGGTACATCCAACCACGGAAGCAGCTAATAATACAGCTAAACCTCCTTTAAGAATGTTTGATAATTTCATATAACACATCTCCCCTGTTTTCTAATGACAAAATGATAAAACATTTTCATTTATTTTTCAACTGTTTTTTCATTTTATGCCAATATTTTTTCTGAAAATATTTACATAAACATCTAAAAAAAAGCTATCGCTCCCATAAGCTATCGATAGCTTCATTTTTTTGTTTTCTTTTATGAGCACGTATACGCCAAACAACTAAGCAATAACCCGCACCGATCAAAAGCACTAAGGTTAAAAGATCCCATATATTCAATACTTCGATCATTTCCTATCACCTCGATATCCCCAATATTCTCTTTGATCGTTGCCCTGACAATAAATATAACCGATTACTGTCACCACCGATAACAAAGTAATGATCAAAAACAAATAGTTTGGTGCCGCCTTGAAATAAATCCCCCAATCCCACAAAGCGATATAATGGCGCTTTTGTGAACTAAAGCGAATCACTTTGCCCCAAAAATCATGTTGCTCGATGCTTTCGATCGCATAAAGCCTGCCATTTAGATATAATTTTTCATTATCAATATTCGTATCAGGACTTGACTCAACTGGTATCGCTCCATTGGTCTTGATAGGTTCCGTGGTATCTTTAGGTTCATAAGTTCCGCTAAGAACCAATGAAATCTTAGCATAAACCTCATCGCTGATACCTATGATCAATTCATAAGTGCCGCTTTGGGTGATGTCGTCCAGCTTACCCTTGATATAAAGATTGTTGTTGCTTAATTTTTCATTGTTTGCCATCAATACGCAGCCTGCATGTTCGATAACTTCTTGATAGGTCCAACTTTTGAATTCATTGATATCAGCATCAATGTCATTACATGATAATTCATAGTCATCCTCTTCGATTACCATGCTTTCACTAGCAAAAGGACGAATTTCAAGTCCTAATCCCATGGCAAAACTTCCTAAGATCAAAACACATAAAATTTTAATGATACGAATCTTCATCATAGGCTGCTCCTTTAACTTCTTTATTATAACCTAATTTAGCTTTTTTTATTACCATAATAATGATAAACTAATTAAAAAGGAGTTAATAATCATGAAAATCGGAACTATCGGCACTGGTTCGATCACAACGGTCTTTCTAAATAACTGGTTAAAGTGCCAGCAAGAAATCGGTGCCATCTATTCTCGCCATCAAGATACCGGCAAAGCCTTAGCTGACAAATTTAATTGTTCAAAGGTCTATACCGATCTTAACGAAATGTTACAAGATGATGAAATCGATATCATCTATGTTGCATCTCCTAATTCCTTGCATTTTGCCCAAGCTAAACAATGCTTATTAGCTAACAAGCATGTCATCCTGGAAAAGCCTTTTACCTCAACCGTAGAAGAATGTACAGAACTTATCGATATCGCTAACCAGCGCAAGCTTTTCTTGTTTGAAGGCATTACGACATGTTATCTGCCTAACCTGCAAAAGATCAAGGAAACAATTCAAAAAATTGCCCCTATCCATATGGTAAGTTGCAACATGTCGCAATATTCGCGCAAATACGACAGCTATCTAAGCGGAAACAAACCGAATGTATTTACGACTGCTTTTTCCGGAGGAGCCTTGATGGATCTAAATGTCTATAATATACATTTTGTTACCAGCTTATTTGGATATCCTAAAAAATTAAGCTATACCGCTAACATCATGGAAGGCATCGATTTTGGGGGCAGCTTACAATTCATTTATGAAGATCAGTTGTTAGCAACCCTAAACGCCTGCAAAAACACTCATGCGCAAAGCAACATCCAGATCCAAGGCGAAAAAGGTTATATCATCTGCAATCATGCAGCTAGCATGGTCTCATCATTTACTTTATATCTTCCAAATGAAGAAGCACAGATCATAAATATTCAAGAACCTGGTTTGACCCATCATTACTATATCTCCTATTTGCTAGATCTGATTGCCAAAAATGATCTTGATAAGTGCCAAGAACGTTTGCAGCATTCCTTAGAAATCGTAAAATTATTAGTTGCTGCTCGTCATGATGCAGGTATCATTTTTGAAGCTGATAAACACTAAACTATTAAAAGGCTGCAAATCATTTATAGCAGCCTTTTAAAATTTTTAATTTTTTTCAAAAAACCTCTTGCATACCTTATGACATTATGGTAATATAATTGAGCAACGCCTAAATAGCTCAGTCGGTAGAGCAAACGGCTGTTAACCGTTAGGTCACAGGTTCGAGCCCTGTTTTAGGCGCCATTTTTTTTGGCTCGTTGGTGAAGTGGCTTAACACAGCGCCCTTTCACGGCGTCATTCACGGGTTCGAATCCCGTACGAGTCACCAATATTTGCAAAACATCGCTGTAAAGCGATTTTTTTATTAATATGTTTGTTGAATATCTACAATTATTTGCTTGCATGACGCAAAAATAAAGTGTATAATATTATGGCAAACTTGATTATGACCCCCTAGCTCAGCTGGCAGAGCAACTGACTCTTAATCAGTGGGTCGAGGGTTCGAATCCCTCGGGGGTCACCATTTTTTATAAACAAATAGCCTTTGTCATTAGACAAAGGCTATTTTTGTTTCAATAAGATTCGCCGAGCTAAAGCATACGCTTCATCATCAAAACCTCTTTCAAAATCGGTTTGAACATGATAACCGCAAAAAAACCATAACGGCATATCATCAAGGATCAGCAGCTTATGAAAGCCATGCTTTTTGATATAGTCAAAGATTTGTTTATTACGATCATAACCTTCCAAGCTTGTACGGCCAATCACTTCTTGAGTAAAGCCAGCTTCCCGCAATACATCTAAGCACTGGGGGTAATATTCACGCCACGATGACGAGATAACGACCTTAAGCTCAAATTCCCGGCATAAACGCTCAATGCGTTCAACATATGGCTTAACTTCCTGATGCAGGCATAAAAAGACCCCATCATAATCTAAAAATAATAAATTATCGCCATTATGCCGTTTAAATAAATTAAGTAATGGATTAACTTTCATGATGCGTTAAATTTTTGACCCACCTTTCTTTGGTGATCAAATGATAGGCAAATATCAGCTTAAGCAAATCGGTAGCTTGTCCTACCAAATATAAACCAAGATATCCGATAGATGTAAAATAAGTAAAAGCACCAACTAACGGAATATTGACCAGCCACATGAAACAGCTATCCATGATCAAGGTATTTTTGGTATCACCACCACTGCGTAGGATAAAATAGCATTCGGTCGTAAACATATATACCCAAAATAATACGCTTTGGACCCATAAAAAATTAGTAGCAACCATGCGAGCATTAGCTGAGACATTGGCATATAACTGCGGGATGATAAAAGTTGAGCCAAACATCAATATTGCAAAAACAAACGATAAGCAAAAACAAAAGCCCAATAATTTATAAGCGTTAGATCTTCCTTTTTCTAGATCATTAGCGCCGAAAGGCTGACTGATCAAGACCGTGCTAGCTGCAGCCATCCCCGCATATAACACAAAGAAGATATCACCAATGGTCGTGCAGATAGAATATCCGCTCATGACATCTGTGCCACGGGTTGCATAAAATTTAAACAACGTAGCCATGCCCATCGACCACAAAATTTCATTAGCTGCCAAAGGCATTCCTTTAGCAACGACCTTTTTCATCACATCTTTGGGAATAACAAGCATCTTGCTCAGTGAGGTCTTAAACTCAAAATCATTGACCTTCAAGAAATATAAGATGATAGCTAGTTCAAGACAGCGCGCGATCAAAGTTGCAACCGCAGATCCGCTGACACCTAAGCGTGGAAAACCAAAATTACCAAAGATCAAGCAATAGTTCAAACTAGTATTAGTCACGACCGCAACAGCACTAGCAAGCAAAGGCAGCTTGGTTTCGCCAATGCTACGCATACTAGAAGCAATGCACAAGGTCAAAGCCATCGGCAAAAAGGAAAGGGCTGCTATCTGCATATAATCTGCTCCTAAAGCTATTATCTGTGGATCATGCGTAAAAAAGCCAACTACCACCTCAGGTATCAGCGACCCTATCAGCATAAAGATCAAGATGATCGCCAACGCACTGACGATCATAAACCTAAATGTTTGTTGCATCTTTTCACGATTTCGAGCACCATAAAATTGCGCAATAAAGATTGCTGCCGCATTGATCAAACCATTAGTACCATAGGTAGCTATGATGTAAAAACGATTAACTGCCGCAACCCCACCGACCGCAATATCTCCTAATTGACCCACCATCAAATTATCGATCAAATTTACTGAGCAGGTAATGAGCTGCTGTAACATCAAAGGAATCGCAATCGCTAAAACAATCTTAGAAAACTCCTTATCAAAACAAAATTTTTTGACATTTAACATCGCATCCCCTCCTTGTAGTTAATAGCATTCATTATATCAAATTATCATCACAAAAGAAAACCCTTCGTTATACGCTAAATATCAATCTTAATTCTTTGTCTGCGACATAAAAAAGCATACAATATCGGTACAACAAACAAGGTCATGATCGTTGCATAGATCAAGCCTCCGATAGTAACGATGGCCATCGGCGCCATCATCGCCCCACCATCACCAACTCCTAACGCCATCGTGCTAAGACCTAATATCGTAGTTAAAGCTGTCATCAAGATCGGTCTTATCCGGCTCTTCCCTGCTGCGATCAAAGCATCATGTTTATCCATGCCATCTTCACGCAACTGATTTACAGTGTCAACAAACACGATGCCATTATTCACCACGACGCCGCTAAGCACCAAAAAGCCTAGCATCGCAATAACGCTAAGATCGCTGTTAGTTATGATCAACGCTAGCAAGCCACCAGTAAAGGCCAACGGAATCGTAAACATAACGATAAACGGAGAAAGCAGATCCTGAAACTGTGCAACCATGATCAAATATATCAGCACGATTGCTAGTGCAATCATCTTAACCAATTCCATCAGCGTTTCATTGATCGTCGCTGTTTCTCCACTAATTTCATAGCGTAAGCCATCATCGAGCTCAATCTTTTCCAAACGATCTTCTATTTCGCGCCCTATTAAACCAATATTATATCCTTCAGCTGCAGATACATTCACCGTTAAGGTCCTTTGGTTATTTTGACGATTTATGGCTTTTGCGCCCTGAGCTTGTTCGATCGATGCGATATCCATCAATTTTACATCTGTTGTCTGGGCGTCTACCGTACCTTCAAGCATCATGGCTTGCAAAATTTGAGGATCATGCTGTAACTGATCATCATTAACGATGATGATCAGATAATCTTCACCCGCAATCGTTACGGTAGTGCTTGAAGTCTCATTTGTAAGTCTTTGTGCAATCGTGCTATATACCTGTGCAACCGTTAGTCCATAACGCATGGCTGCATTTTTATCAACGATCACCCTTAATTCCTGGATATCATCTTCTTCATTGACATTAGCTTCGCTGACTCCTTCGATATTTTCAATATCATCAATGATGCTTTGCGCACTAGCATACAACATATCAAGATCATCGCCAAAAAGTACGATCTGTACACCGCTGCCTCCCAAAGCTGAAAGATCCATATTTGAACTAGAAATTTCTATTGTTGCTGGAAGGTCTTTGGCTGCCTCCATTATTTTTTTGCTGACATCATCGCTTATCTTAGCTGATGTTGTCAAAGCAAAGATGTTGATCACATTTTCTTCGCTTGTGCTCATCATGCTGGTAGCCCCTTGAAAGACACCAAAATCTGATATTCCTTCGATCGCTATCATTTTATCCATCAGCTTATCTGCCGTTTGCCTAGTTTCTTGTAAATCAGCCTTTTTATCATCCATCGTAAGCGTGATATTAAATTGATCCGAAGCTACCTGTGGCATAAAAGATGTTCCCATGCTTGCAACCTTAACTACGCTGCCAACCAAAAGCAAAACAGCTAGCGCCAAGACCAACAACTTATGGGATAAGCTCCATACCAAAAGTTTTCCATATCCATCAACAAATTTATCAAACCAGGGATGAGCAATCGTTTTTTGGGTTTTTTTCATGAAACGACTTGCTAGCATCGGCACAACTATAACGGCAATCAGCAAGCTTGCCAGCAAAGCATAAGCAATCGTTAGACCCATATCGGTAAATATCTGCTTAGCTATCCCGCTAGCAAAAACGATCGGTAAAAATACGCAGATCGTTGTCAACGTGCTGCTAGCTATCGCCCCCTGAACCCCATTGGTTCCTTGAACGATGGCCTTGGTCAAAGGAAGGCCTTCCCCTTTTAAACGATAAATATTTTCGATCACAACGATCGAATTATCAACCAGCATGCCTACCGCTAACGCTAGACCTGATAGCGAAACAACATTTAAGGTAACACCGCTGAAATACATCAGCACCACTGCAAACATCAAGCTAACCGGAATAGCGATGCCGATCACCAAGGTTGATTTCCAATCTTTCAAAAATAACAATAACACGACGATTGCCAAGATGCCGCCTTGTAATAGATTATTTATCACCGAATCAACGATCATATTGATATATACACCTTGGTCAAAGAATACGACCGCGCCGATATTGCCTTCAGATGTCAGCTCAGTAATTTTTTCATTTATCTTGGCACATATCGCGCTCGTACTTGCAACGCTTTGTTTTTCGATCGTCATGATCACACCATTTTGCCCATTGACCTTGGAATAAAGATCTTCACTATTATCTGTAAGATCAATCTCAGCTAGATCGCTCAGCTTTATTTGCTCTAGCCCCGCTATCGGCAAGCTCATAACCGTTAAATCAGCAAGCTCCTCAATGCTTTTAAACCCTTCACCAACCTTGACCAAGATGCTCGTATTATTATCTTGGGTAATGGTTCCTGCAGGCATCTCAAAATTTTCCGCCATCAAGATATTAGCTATCATGCTAGGAGTGATAGCCCCAGCGATATCTGCTTCTTCATAAGCTTTAGTTTTAGCATCGTTCAATTGTTTCTGTGCCTCATCCAATTGCGCTTTTGCACTGTCAAGCTGAGTTCTTGAACTTAATAATTGTTCCTCTGTCTGATTTAAAACGTTTTGTGCATTAGAAAGCTCGATGCTTGCTTCAAGCTTTCCTTTTTCTAAAGCCGTCTTGGCTTCATTCAATTGAGCAATCTTCGCGCTTAATTGCTCTTTGGCCATTTTGGCACCGGTAATTTCCGTTGCAATGTTTTGCAATTCAATTTCTATATTATTAATTCTATCACTATTTGTATCAATTATTGTCTGAAGCTCCGCTTTCAATCCTCCAACATCCTGCGCTTGAAAGCTAATGCCTGCTTGCTTTAAAGCGGCAAGCAAAGTTTCAACAGTTGGATCATCGATAGGCATATCATCATCTAGAGCTGTTATCGCTAATATGAGCGCTGACAATTGTTCATCCATTTTTGTCAGCATATCTTTTTCTGTTTCTAATGCTGCCTGAGAAGTTAAAAGATCGCTCTCATTAGCAGCTATTCCTTGCAACTGAGCATTAGCACTATC
>CASGCC010000037.1:11657-13697 GCA_949299585.1 uncultured Bacillota bacterium
AATTGCGCACTTGCTTGTGCCAATTTATCAATTGCTTCTTGTTTACCATGATCAAAACTAATCTGCCCATTTTCTAGCTGTTTCAAGCCCTCATCGATTTTAGACGCCGATTCATCAAGCTGCGCATAGCCCTCATTGATTTCTTTTTGGGCTTCATATAATTCACTATCAACGCTAGCTAATACCTTATCATTTATCTTATCGATCTTTGCTTGATCCAAGCGGATCTCCACAGTTTCTTCTAATAGACCGATCGAGGTTACGCTAGCAACCCCTTCGATCTTTTCAATTTGTGGCAAGATATCATTCTCATACGTTTTGCTAAAACGTTCAAGATCTTGACCATCTTTAGCATATAACGCGATCTCCATGATCGGCAACATATCAGGATTTAAGGACATGACGATCGGACTCGCCGTTCCATCTTCAAAATATCCTTTGACCATATCGATCTTAGCATTAACATCGATCAAAGCACTATCCATATTCGTTCCATCAGAAAACTCCAGCACGATCATCGACATATCATCGCTAGAAACGCTTGAAATATCATTTAAACCGGCAGTCGTTCCCAATGCTGACTCCAAAGGCATCGTCACGCTCTTTTCGATCTTCGAGCCGCTAGCTCCCGGATATGCCGTATATACAACCATATATGGCAGTTCCATTGCCGGCAACAGATCAACTGTCATGTTAGTATATGCGATCGCCCCTAATAACACACATATTATTACCCCTACAATTATCGTATAAGGCTTTTTTACGCTAAATCTTGCAAACATAAAACTCCCCTTTTCGCATATATGATAGCATAAAATCATTATTTCTTCGCCTACACATAGACATCCCGTAGATAATGTATATTATATTATTTTGATTGACAAAAAAATTTTTTAAGCATATGATATTAACATATCAAGCAAATACAGCGATATGAACTAGTACATATATCGAAAGCATCATAGAGAGATCATGGGTGGTGTAAATGATCATGCAAGATATATCGAATTCCTCATTGAGTAGGGCCTTTGAACAAAGATCATAGTAGGAGGCCACGTTTAACAAACGTTATATTGTTAAGCCATGATGGTGGCTGCAGAGTTCGATATAGCAATATATCGATAAAATTAAGGTGGTAATCGCGATACAGTTCGTCCTTTGGATGAACTGTTTTTTTGCTTTAAGGGAGGACGACATGAAAAAATTTTTAATCATCTTGCTAGTCACGCTATTAACTGCATGCTCTAGCCAAAGCAATCAAACCGTCGATGAAGATGCGATCCATATCGGCGTGCTGCAACTAATGGAACACGAAGCTCTTAATAATACTTATAACGGCTTTGTCGATGCTTTAAAAGACAATGGATATGAAGAAGGCAAAAATCTTGTGATCAGTTTCGAAAATCCAAATAACGACAAGTCAACGCTTGCAACCATGGCGCAAAAATTAGTAAGCGAAGATAACGATCTGATCTTAGCTATTGGAACGGCTGCCGCCCAATCTTTACAGCAGGAAACCGAGACCATTCCTATCTTAGGCAGCGCCATAACTGATTATCAGGATGTTGGCTTAGTCGAATCAAACGAAAAGCCAGGAAAAAACATTTCCGGCAGTTCTGATTACTGCGATATGGCAACGCAGATGGATCTGGTTGAGATGATCGTACCTGACATCAAAACTATCGGCTTGCTTTATACTTCTAGCGAGGAAAATTCGATCATCCAAGCTCAGCAGATGCATCAAGAATGTGAAAAACGCGGTTGGGAAGTCGTTGAAAAGACCATTTCTGATCTAACGATGGTCGATGATACGATGCAATCATTCATTGGAAATATCGACGCTCTTTACATTCCTACCGATAACCCTTTAGCTTCATCAATGGCTTCCGTGGAGATCGTTGCTAGTGAAAATAAATTACCGGTCATCGTCGGCTGTGATACGATGGTTGCTGATGGCGGATTAGCCAGCATCGGTGTCAATTATTACAATCTTGGCTATCAAACAGGGCTTAATGCTTTAAAGATCATCAATGATGAAAC
>CASGCC010000038.1 GCA_949299585.1 uncultured Bacillota bacterium
TATAATTAATTTTCAGTGATAATTATTAATTTATTAAGTTTTTTCATGATAAAATAACAGTGGATAAGAAGGATTGAGCTTATGGAAAATATTAAAGTAGGATTTATTGGCTATGGAAACATGGCGCAGGCAATCATCCAAGGGTTGCTTAAGGCGAAAGCAGTTGCAAATGCAGCAATTTATGTTAGTTCAGCGCATTACGATCAGCTGACCATCAAAACGATAGGCTTAGACATTAATCCGTGCAAAAGTAATCAGGAAGTGGTAGAGAAAAGTGATCTAATCGTATTAGCAGTAAAGCCTAATATCATTGAAAATGTCGTGGAAGAAATCAAAGGGTTAGTAGCTAATAAGATCATTGTCAATGTAGCTGCTGGATATAATTATGACAAGATGAAGCAAATTGCTAAAAATTTTCATTGCATATGTACGATTCCTAATTTAGCAGTAATGGCCAAAGAAGGAATCATCGTATGTGAAGATAAACATTCTTTGGATGTTATCCAATTAGCAACTTTTAAAAAACTTTTTTCTAAGATCGGAAGTTTAGAATTTGTAGCTAGCAAACAGTTAAGCATCGCTGGAACGATTAGCGGCTGTGCTCCTGCATTTACGATGATGTATGTCGAAGCGTTGGCTGATGCTGGTGTTCAATTTGGCTTGACGCGCGATCAAGCTTATCGTTTAGCGTCACAAATGATTGTTGGCGCAGGCAAGATGCAGCTTGATACCCAGCTACATCCAGCACAATTGAAAGATATGGTTTGCTCACCGCAGGGAACGACGATAAAAGGGGTAAATTCTTTAGAAAAAGATGGTTTCAAAGGTGCGATCGTGCATTGCATCGAAGCTGTTGAAAAGGGATAAGGAGCAAAAATAATGTTATTTGCAACTGATCTTGATGGAACACTTTTATTACCGCAGATTCCCGGCTGTGATAAGCGGATCGAAGAAAGTTTGAAGAAGGTGCTAGCGGCAGGACATGAGCTAGTTTTTATTACGGGAAGAAATTATTACGAATTGCTTGATGAAAAAGCTATTTGGCAATTGCCATCATATATCGTAGGAATGAATGGTTCGATCATTCTAGATAAGCAAAGAACGATAATCTATCAAAACGTTCTTGATAAGGATATCGTTCAAAAAATGATTGTTGAATATGGCAATCTTCCTTTTGAATATATTGCATTTGACGAAAAGATGGTTAGCGTCGATCAGCAAGCTTTTCGTGAACATTTTCAAAGTAGTTTTCCCCCGAACTTTTTTGCGGAACAGCGAATGCAGCAGTTTATGGAGCTGTTTTTGCGAACCAACACTTATGAAGCTAAGCAAGAGCAGCTGCTGCAAAAAGATATCTTTAAGATCGAGCTGATGAGCCATGATCAGGCTTTTTGTGAACAGTTGGCTAATGAATTATACCAATGCTATCCAGATAGAGTAGAATGTAGCTTTGATGGCGATTCATTTACCATATGCCGCCGATATATCGATAAAGGGCAAGCTTTGATGATGCTATGTGATCATTTGCATTTAACAAATGATCAGGTATATGTTTTTGGCGATAGCAGCAACGATGTATCGATGCTGAAAAGCTTTGAAAACTCATATGCTGTTGCCAATGCGAGCCTTGAAGCAAAAAACGCTGCTAAACATCTTATTGGAGATAATGCAGCATATGGGGTTATTGAAAAGATCGAACAGATAATGGGTCAGGATTATTCCTGACCCATTTTACGTATGCGAACAATTTTTTTCTTCTTATCGACGACTAATTTTTGATTGGTCTTAAAATTTTTAACTAAAGTATCGTTATCGTTTGCAATCGTGATGATCTCACAAGCGTTGCCAATGATATAGCCAAGCGGAGAATGAATTTCACAAATTTTTAATTTTGTACCGTAATCTAGATCTTTTAAAGAAAAACGGCCATGCTTAATGGTAAAAGCTTCGATCATTTCGCGATAATGAAGTTGATATTCACCTTCAGGCAAACCATAAATGATGATCTCTCCTTGTTCGTTGGTATATCCTTCTAAGATCGTATCTTGCGCAGCGCTGGTAACAAAATATTTTTCACCGGCTGATGCAATATCTTGGTAAGTATAGGTTTGGCCATCATATAAATGATAAGTTTTATTTGTTCTTAAATTTTTGACCGTCATCGTTAAGATCTTTTCATTATGATCTTGATTGGCATAAAAAGTTTCGATCGGTCCTTCGAAAATCATTGCCTCGTTTGTTTCACTGCTTGCGTTTTGTAAGCTTATCGAGTGCTTTATAAGATCATTGGCAATCACTTTATAGCAGATATCATTTATGGTGATGATATCGTTAGGTTTAAGCTTGTCGATATCGGGGATATCTTCATAACGGATACCAAAATAATCAGTAATAATTTCTTTGATCTGATAGCGATCATTGATCAAAGCTTGGATGAATATTTTTTGAGGGTCATCCTTTGTTAATGTTAGTTCAGCTATTTTATTTTCCTTGGTGGCATAGCTGATGGTTGCTTGCTGTTCATTCTTAGCTATGATGGTAAAATCAGCAGCATTGAACTTGAATTTTTCACTGCTTTTTAGGCTTTGAGGAATGTCATCGTATGCCGGAGCTTGGATTTGTTCGATAGCTGCAAGCTCAAAGATTAGATCTTGGACCGGGTTGGCAACAATGGCCATTACATCGCTGAAGATAAAGGGCTCAACGGCTTGATTAATGGTTAGTTTTTGATAAATGCCACCTGAAACATAGGTTCCAAGCTGCTGTTCACTAATTATTTCAGGCATAGTGATCATATCGTTTTTCACTTCGATGATCTGTTTATTATTGTCGTTGATATCGATTAATTTATATCCGGTTATGGTTATGGCACTAGTGATTTCGCTTTCTTCGGGCTGCCAAATAGCTGGATCTTGGATATAGCTGATATCGATAACTTGATATGTTTGGATATTTCCTTGTTGTTTGCCATAGGCTTTGAATCGTGCACCTATTTTTAATGGTGAACAGTTTTTGATGATATCTTGATAGGTAAGAGGGACATTAACGTTGATCTTATCTTTCGTAACATGATAAGTCATTTGATCATCTAAGCATTTTACCTTGATGTGTGATTTTGCAATCTCGATTATTTCGTAGCTAAATGTATGAGATGTATCATCTGGCCATAAGCTAAAGCGCTTATTTATCGTAATATCTTCAGGGATATCTTGGAAAGTGATCTTGTTAGGAAAAGTTGAAGCGTCATCATTAGAAGCATCATGATTTAAATTAGTAACATCACTTATCGTAAAGATTGCTCCATTTAACAGTAGGTTTTGATCATCATGATCAACTTTAATTACTTCTAGATCAAGCTTGCGTTTGGTGTTTAATACATTTTCATATGTCGAGCTGATATCTTCATCGTATCGTGCATTAAAGGTGAAACAAATATCTTTGGCATCAGCAATATTTGCTTCGCTGTAATCATAGCCTAAAGGAAGTTGGGTTTCACAAGCCATATAACTTTTTCCCCATTTTAGATCATTGATATTTAATTGGCCTTCGATTTGCTCATGAGCGAAAACAGTGAATTCTTTCATGACATGAGCGTTAGGCTGATTGTAAAAGTAAGTTCCAGGTGCAAGATCATCTACAGGGAACATTCCCCAATGATCGCTGTAGCCACTTTTGACAATTTCGATGCCATCAGGATCCTTGCTGATGATCACAGGATAAAAGCTGATAGGACTTTGGTGATTGGCTGGATCGCTGATCAGCAAATGATTTTTTCCGGTTTCTCCTTTAAATATAGGTAAGACCGTTATTTTTTGGATAGTTGAATGATCTTCGTTTGTTGTGGTGAAATCATATATTTGAATTATGCTACCTATTTTTGGATCAGATGACAATTGTTGATTGGTAAGCAGATAATAACATTTTTGATTATTTTCATCGAAAAAACTAACTTTGAAATCTTTGGTGTTATCTTCGTGCTTGATTATTTCTTCGATCGTATAAGTTATGCCATCTTTTGTAAAAGTATCATGAAGATCGCTGCTGATTGGCGGAATATCTTTTTTGGTTATTGGAACGGTAATGGGGATCTCATAGGTGTTGTATATCTTAGGATCTAGCACATTGGTTCTTTTAACGATCAAAGCTTCATTTACATCGTTTTGCATCTTGATATCATTGATAGTATATTTTTTACCTTCAAAGTTGAAAGTATCACCTTTTATAGGAATTTTGCCAAGCGCTTTTTTGATGGCCTCATAAGTTAGGCCATCAGTATCTTGACCGTAATGTAATTGAATATCAAAGGTCTTCATGGTGCTTGCTTTTATAAGGTTGCCATCAATGATTATCGCTGGATCGCTGCAAGTTATATAGCTTTTTTGATCATTGTTGTTAAATATCGTTTTTAGGTCGTATATCTTGTCAAGACTGATAAAGTATTTGTCTAAAGTTAAACGATCAGCATCTTGGTCGTAATGAGCTTCTATGGCTTGCGCTGTGGTACTAGTAAGGTCTTTAAGCGTTAAGCTGCGTTGGTTCTTGGCTGTTAACTGATAAACCTTATTATCATAGATGAACGATGTTTGTAGTGCTGGTAATTTATTGGCAAAGATGCGCAATACTTCCTGATAGCTTATTGATGATGGTTTGTTGATCCAAAATCCTTGTTCTAAACCGTTGTCGTCTTGATGGTTTATTAGATGATAACGATAATAATGATAGGTGTTGCCATTTTGATCTTGAACGATGGTTGCTTCTTCATCATTGATAGCATCTTTTTTTAAGATATAAGTATCATCGCCGATCTGTACTTTGCTGTGGGTCTTAAACATGTCTAAGATCTGATCGTATGAAAATGGAGCATCATCTTCTAAAGCAAAGCCAAAGATCATATCTTTATCATCACTTTTGCTTAATAAGGTATATTTTTTACCATTGATGGTTAGATCATCGCCTTTGATCAATTGACGCTGATATGGCAAAGTGAACGTATCAGCAAGAGCAAAAGGTTTTTGGTTAGCTTGCTCAAGCTGCAATACTTTGTCATAGCTTATGATGTCATAGCAGCTACTAGCTTGCGGATCCAAGAAAAACATCTTTTCATTCTCATCTTTGATAACGATGTTATCGAGCTGTGGATAATTGGCGCATACCATATATTGGTGACCATTGATCATAAATGTATCATTAGGCTGTAGTTCTTCGATATTCGGTATTTGATCATAAGTGAAATCAAGCGCGTATTGAAGATCTTGACCGGCTTTTAGGTGAAAAGTAAGATCGGGGTGTATCAAATGATCGTTAAATGATGATAAGCTCCATCGCACGACATACTCTTTTGGATCAATGGCACTGATCGTATAGCTTTTGGTAAATGTTTTGCGATATTGATAAGAGGTAACATTTTCGTTTTCTTTCAAAGTTATCTGGATATCTTGATCATCGATCTGCAAAGCAACCGTTATTTCGTTGGCGTTTTCTTGATCTAATGGCTTAACGATGGTGTAGGTCATTTCGTTGATCACGATGCTTTCATTAGCTTGATATTGTTCCAATGATCTTCCGAGCTCAGCAGCAGCTTTGGCGATATCGGCAAACTGTGCATATATATAAGGGACATCAATGATCTTTTGATAAGTGTGTTCGCGGACGGTACCTAAAGGACAGGATAAAATATCATATGGTTCATTGCAAAAGATGGTTGGATCTTTTTGCTTGTTTTTTGTTAGTTCCCAGTAATCGATGATACTGTTGTCGGTAGTTAAGATATAGTTATCATCTTGGGATTTTCGATAATTTCCGTCGCTAGTGATCTTATAAATTTCTGACGAATCGCTATCGGTTACATAATATGCTGGCTCTATGATATCTAAGATGGTAAATGCTTCATTAGAAATGATGGTTTGTGGAACATCATCTAAAGAAATAGGCATAGGCACTTCGATAGTAAATTCTGTAGTTTGTATTTTTTCCACTTCAATGTTTGGTGATGGATTATCCTTTAAGTTTTTGGCAATTAATCGATATTCAATACCATTTATGCTCATGCTCGTTTCTAAAGGTATGGTATCAAGGGTAAATTCAGGCATGTTATCATTGATCCAAGCTGAAATATCATCAATGGTTAATTCTGCACAGTTGTTAGTAGCTTGAAAGCGATAGGGAACATATGCTTTTAGCCTTATCTTATGAGGGTCATAACTTAAGATCTCATATTGTGTGTTGTTAATGGTAAATGTTGAAGCATCATGATGCTTGATATCCTCGGGCAGCTGATCATAGGTTAAAAGTGCATCATTATCAGTAATATGATATAAAGTTGCCGGCCAAACGATGATACTTGTGCTTTCTGGTAAAATTTCTTTTATGGTATATGCGTGACCTTCGTGTTCTAAATGAGCGTTAGGCTTTAGATTATCAGCAGGAACATTTGTCAATGTTATCGTTTGGGTTTTGTCGGTATATTTGATCGTAGCTATCCCAAAGGCATATTGAATAAATTCGTATTCGGTATTTTTGCCATTATTGTCAATGCTAAATTTTTCATAAGGCTTGATGTCTAGGGGAATTTGATCAAATGTTATAGGAGCATGAGCGTTGTAATCGTCATATCTTTGACAAGTGATGAAATATGCATCGTCTTCGATCTTGCTGATCTTATAGTGAAAACCATTTAGAAAAAAGCTTTGGCCAATCTGGGGATTGGGTAAATTGGCAATTAATTGCTGATAACTAAGAGCGGGTGATTGCTCAAGATGGTCAAGCGTAAGAGGACCAAGTTGAGTGGGATCTTTGCTAAGCACAAAATCATCAAGCTGGTATAATTCAAAGCCTGCGCCATTTAATTTCTTATAAGGATCATCGCTATCTTGCTTGATCAATGATAAGTTGATATCGCGTAGCATATTTACAAATTTTTGTTGAGTAGTATCGCCTTTGCTGCCAGTTGAAACCAAAAATGGCCGATCATCTAGCAAATAAGGATTAGATACTTTCCACTCTTTGATCCACCAAGATTTATTTTGCGGTAAAAGATCGCTGATATGAGCCTTGCCATCTGCGCCAACGGTAAATACCCTGATATTACTGCCATCTTCGTTCATGATCGGATAATATGTCTTGTGGCTGTTAACATAATTAAAGCTACCATATTTATCGGGGTCGATCGCAACCTGATAATTGTAAAGTTCTTCCCAGTTTTGATCTTTGCCGCCATTATAACGATATTGCTGGGTAGGATCTTCCATCCACCCGATGACAAATTGAGTTCCCGCACTAAAATTTTGGCTTTGATAATACTCATCAAGTTTTTCGATTTCGATATCCGCTGTTTTTAGCTTAAACGCTAGCGTAAAAGCTGGGGTAGGATTTTCAAAGGATATTCCCATAAGTTTTTGATTGTTGCCGCTTGTATAAAGCAAGATATTATTTAGCCAAGATTGATAGCCTTGATCTTTGCGCTTGAAGGTTAAGGTCTTGCCTTTTTCGCTGTCGTATCCTTCGTAGTATAGATCGTCGATATCTATTTTTAATACGTTATCTTCTTGCTTGATATTTATGCCAGCATGACTTTCCTGAGGAAATGATTCAAACCAGTTTAAGATCGGAGTGCCAGGATGATGTAGGTTTGTCGAACCATCATCTGTAAGGATCAAAGTTTCATCCCAATCGAGTTCATAAGTTATGGTTTCGTGCCATTGGCCAGCAAAGCTTGGGGTCGTGTCATAATTTTCGACAAGATTCATGATATCATTCATCACTGCTGATACATCAACTGCTCCGCTAACGGCAGGACATTGCTGATCCATAGGCTCACACCATTGGAGGCTGTTCATTATTTCTTGGTATTCTGTTGGGCAGATCATTTGCCATATCAATAGTTGGGTAGCAAGGTAGCTTTCGTCGCTGCTGCCAGTAAGCGGATGGCCATAGCCGTAGTGAATGATGCGTCCAACCTTATTCAATGTTTCGCTGCTTAGATCGCTGGGCTGGATGGTATACTGTGGCCCTTGCCCATTGCCATCTAAGATAACAAGGACATAGGGCTCGATACAATATCCGGTTTTACCATCTAAAAGAAATTTAGAAATGTATTCATATCCGCCTTGGTTGATATTTTCATAGCGAGCGATCCTTTTTTCCCGTTGGAGCTGAGCTCGATTTTCATTGGTTTGCATTAATGTTGTAGGGAATAAGGAAGTTTGCAAATCAAAGATCGTATATTTCATGTTACGATATGTATATGTTCCAGGCTGTAAAAATAAATCATCATTTTGATCGTTAGTTGATGGTTCCGAAGGTTGAGCGTTAATTGTTGGTATGGTGGTTTCGGTTGATGGTGGGGAAGATGCGCCAGTGTCATTATCTTCAGGGATCATGGTAGGCAAAGCATCACTTGGCGATGATGGCGCTGGCATGTTTTCTTCATCAAGCGGAGCAGTTGTTGGAACGACAGTTTCTTCTGTAGTTATAGGTTCAGCGGTAGATGTAGGTTCAGGTTCATTGGCGCTGACATTATTACAGCTTAATAAGACGAGCAAAAAACAAATTAGTATTTTTTTCATGAAGGGTTCCTTTCTGTGTTTTCGTAAGCTAGCAGCACATAGCGAGAATTAGGCTTTTGCATATTGCAGGTAACCAAAGTTATTAGCTGTTGATCTTGATAATAAAAGCCGTTGATGCGATTGATGACATAAGGTAAGCTTGCATCAAGCATCGTTTTGAGCTGTTCATAAGAAGCAAAATAATTGTTATGCCAATCAAGATATGTCGACTGGTCATCAAGATCGTATTCGCTAAAACTAATGATGCGATAGTGGTGCGATCCTTTGTCATCAATAAGTAAAAATTCTGGATGTTCTTGAAAATATACAGGATCAACATAATTTTTAAGGAAGGTAAAGTTCCAGTTTTTGGTTTTTGATGAATGCCCATTTATGATAAAGTTATTTGATATGTCTTTAGGACAAAGCTGTTTTTCCATGAAGATGCTGCCCATGGTATCGTAATTGCCAAAAGGATCGTGCAGCATATAGTAGTCACCGTCGTCGGTATAGATGACCGGAATCTGATGAATGATGTCAGAAGCAAAGAATTGTAAAAGACAGAAGATATCAGGGTTGATCTTTTGCCAGTCTTCCAAAGTGTTCAAGGTCTTAAAACTGGTATGCTGATACGCAAGTGAGGATGATCTTTGTTTAGGTATGGCAAAAGAAATAATTACAAAACCTACGATCATGAAAAATAAGATCTTGATGGGTTTGCGGATCTTTCTATTCATAGCTTACTAGTACTCCTTCGTCATATGTTATTTCTTCGTAGTGATATTCCTCATATATTTCTTCAACGTATGATTCGCTTTGTGATGAAGTTGGATTGTTAGTCAACGGCTGTGGCTCTGGGCTTTCAGCAGGTGGGTTTGGGGAATAAATCGTAGCTGGTTGGTCAGCAGGTGGTTTATCTTGCTTGGTAATGGTTAGCTGCGCTTTAGCAACATTGCCACCAGCATCAACGACCTGATAGTCATAATAGGCGGTGTTGTTGATGAAATGAAGTTCATTTGTGCAGATGACCTTAGATAAAAGATCTTTGTCAACATTGTCTTTTACCGCTTTGATGTAAAAATTGCAGGCTTGCAGATCATCATCGTACATTACTTCATATGCTGTTAATTCGATGACAGGCGATTGATCGTCAATAACATTTACGATCAAAGTTTGTTTGCGTTGATTAAAATGGTTTTTGGCTATATAGGTTAAAGGATAACTTCCGGGTTTCTCATATTCTAAAGTTGGTAAGACCAATTTAGCGTTGCTTAGTGTTTTGACATATTGTAAAGGATCAAAGTTTGAGCCATAACTGATATTTACTTGTTTAGCTGACAATGAAAAATTGATCAAGCTAAGATGATAGAAGGCAATAGCTGCACAAAATGACAGCAAGACAGCAATGATGCAACTTAAGATATAAAATATTTTTCTTTTGTGCTGTTGGACCTGTTGTTGAAATTCATTGGCGTTGATGCCAAAAATATCATAGGCTTCATTATAGCTTAGAGCCAATTGTTGCCTTTCGCTGTTTAAAAAGACGATCCTATTAGCAGTATCCATGATTTGTATCTTTGCATGTATGTCGATGTGAAATTGTTTTAATAGCTTTTTAAATTGATCAGGACCATAGATATGCGTTATTACGATTGGTTCGCCGGCAGTACATTTAGCTAACGCTTTGGATTTCATCGCTTTTTTCCTTTCTTTATAGCTATATATGGACGAGAAATGATCATTTTCCTAAAAAAAATGGCAGTTTTGGTTTAAAATAATAAAAAAGGAAAGATAAGATGTTAAAACTGGTAGATATAAATAAGACCTATGATAATAAGGTCGTAGCCCTAAAAGATTTAAACCTGCAAATAAAAAAGCCTCAGCTGGCAGTTATCATCGGCCCAAGCGGCTGTGGGAAGACAACGCTGTTACGGATAATTGCCGGATTAGAAAGGGGCGATCGTGGTCAGATAATCATCAATGAGGAAACGGTAAATGCTCTTAAACCTTCGCAGCGGGATATTTCTTTTGTTTTTCAGGATCCATCATTGTTTGCTCATATGAATTGTTTTCATAACATTGCCTATGGCAATCATGGCAGCATGGAAAAAGACCAGTTGCGATCAAGGATCGAAAAGATCGCTAAGATGCTAGGGATTGCTGAACTTTTGGACCGATATCCATCAAGCCTTTCGGGAGGTCAAAAACAAAGGGTTGCAATTGCTAGAGCAATTTGTAAGCCGAGCAAGTTGATCTTGATGGATGAACCGTTCAACAATTTAGACGCTCAGCTTAAGCAATCGCTAATAAAAGATATACGACTGCTTCAGAAAGAATTGAATTTAATGATTTTATATGTAACACATGATAAAAAAGAAGCATTTGAACTAGCAGATATCTTGATCGTCATGGATCATGGCCAGATCGTGCAAATTGCCAAGCCATCAGCGGTTTATCATCAACCGGTAAATCCTTTTGTAGCAAGCTTTTTTGGCGATATGAACTTTTTTAGCGGAGAGTTGGTCAATAATCTGTTATCTTTTGCAGGTAACCAGATCCAATTATCAGGAAAACATGACGATGGCGCGGTAATATTTGCAATAAGACCTGAAGACATCGTAAAAAATGGACCTATTAAAATATATGATGTTCAAAGACAAGATAGAGGAAATTATTTTTTGTTTACAGCAAAGATCAATGATCAAACCGTCATGATCAAAAGCGCTAGCGAAGATTTTTTTGATTCTATCGAAATTCCAACAAAAAAATTAATAATTTGGAAAAAAGTGCTTGACGCCAATAGGTAATAATGATAATATAAATAGGCATTCGATGGAATACGCAAGTAAATGGGCCTGTAGCTCAGGTGGTTAGAGCGCACCCCTGATAAGGGTGAGGTCGTTGGTTCAAGTCCATTCAGGCCCACCATCGAATTATAAATACAT
>CASGCC010000039.1:0-8063 GCA_949299585.1 uncultured Bacillota bacterium
TAGATGAATTAGCTAAACTTAGTGTAACTGAAAATACGATTTTCTATAAAAATTAGTTCCTATTTTCTCTTATTTCCAGTTTCTGCTTGCAATTCGGGAAAATTATTTGTAAGAAAAAAGTAAGAAATATTATGGACATTATAAGGTAAAATAATGTAGAGGTTTAAAAAATGGATAGGATATTGATCGTAGATGATGAAATTGAAATTGCACAATTATTAGAAATTTGCTTAAAGAATGAAGGATATGATGTAACCATTGAAACCGATGGGCAAAAAGCATTGGAAAATATTCGTCAGAATGAATATGATCTAGCTTTGCTGGATATCATGTTGCCCCATGTTACCGGTTTGGAATTATGTCAAAAGATCAGGGAAAGATATTATTATCCGGTCATCATGCTGACAGCTAAAAATATGGATAGTGATAAGATCATTGGATTAACGATGGGTGCTGATGATTATATAACCAAACCTTTTAATCCGCTTGAGGTCTTAGCTAGGGTCAAGACCCAATTAAGACGTTATAAAAAATATAATCAGGTAAATGATGATGTGATCGAAATCAGGGGCTTAAGCATCGATGATACCAAGCATAAATGTTATCTTTTTGAAAAGGAATTAAATCTAACGCCTTTAGAATTCAATATCATCTTATATCTGATGAAAAATCGCGGAAAGGTTGTTTCCAGCGAAGAATTATTTGAAGCGGTATGGCAAGAAAAGTATTTTGACAGCAATAATACGGTCATGGCCCATATTGCGAGGATCCGTGAAAAAATGAAAGAGCCTGCACGTAATCCGCAATATATCAAAACGGTGTGGGGCATAGGTTATACCATTGAATAGAAAAGCAATCAACAATTTTAAAAAAAGGCTGACCATAAAGATGTCTATCGTGTTTGGGGCAAGCATGATCGGATATTTGTTGTTTTTGGTAATTGCCTTTTTTTGCAGTGTCTTTTTTCTAAGCTCTTTTACCTGGTATGCTGATGATCCAATATATAATTTTTTCCAGTTGATCGCAGGTCTTTTACCGATCTTAGTACCATTGATCGTGTTTTTTGGCTTTGTTTTGATCTTTAGCATCTGTTGGCTTAAAAGCTTAAAATATATTGAAATCATCATCAATGCCATCAAGGAATTGTATGAAGATAATGATAATTATATCGTTTTAGGCAATGATATGTATGAAATTGAAGAAATCATGAACGATCTTAAAAAAGAGCTTACTTATAATAAGCGTAAGGCTGCTGAAAATGAAAGACGTAAAAATGATCTAGTTGTTTATCTGGCTCATGATCTGAAAACTCCGCTGACCTCGACAATCGGCTATTTATCTTTGGTAAAAGAAGAAAAGGAATTGCCGGAAAATCTAAAGGAAAAATATGTGGACATCGCCTATAATAAAGCGGTACGTCTAGAGAGCCTGATCGAAGAATTTTTTGAGATCACTCGCTTTAATTTTGCCCAACTAGCTTTAGATAAAAGTACTTTTAATCTAAATATCATGCTGGAACAGATCCTGTTTGAGTTTAAACCGCTGATGCTAGAAAAAAACATGGATTATGAATTCATTGCTGAGCAAAGCGTGGACATCATTGCTGATAGCAATAAGCTACAGCGCTCATTTGATAATCTTTTGCGCAATGCCATCAATTATGGCTATGAGAATACCTTGATCAAAGTACATCTAGCAATCCAAGAGCAGATCATCATCACCTTTGAAAACCGTGGACCAACGATCGCGGCTCAAAAACTAGATAAGATCTTTGAACAATTTTATCGCTTAGATAGTGCTAGACAAACCAATACCGGTGGCTCAGGTTTAGGGCTGGCTATTACTAAGGAAATCATCGAGATCCATGGAGGAACGATCAAAGCTCAAAGCAGCGATGAAACGATAAAATTTATAATTATGCTGCCAAAGCCATAATTTTGTAAGAATTTCGTCATAAATCGTCATAAAAAACCCAAAAACGGCGTTTGTTAAAATGGTAAATTATTACCGTAAAACAAGCGCTGTTTTTAATTTAAGAAAAGGGTGGTAACAATGCGAAAAAGATTGACACAGATATTTCCTTGTTTGTTGCCGTTAAGGCAAAAACAAAAAACTTTTTGTTTTTATTATAAGCTTAAGCATACCAAAAATATGGCAGTTGTTCGCTTAGATTCTTTTTATCGCCATGAGGTAACTTCTTGGCGGGAAAAGATCATCAATGAACATAGCGGTTATGATATCCAGTATCAATATAATAAAAGAGATAATCTAAAGATGGCGGCAAAAGCTTTCAATGGATTGATCATTTATCCTAATGAGATATTTTCGTTTTGGCATGTTTTTCATCAGCTATGTAACGTAGAAGATATGAAGGATGGCTTGGTCTTGGTAGATGGTAAGATCGTTGCTCGCAAGGGAGGAGGCTTATGTCAGTTAAGCAATCTGCTATTCAAGGCTTTTTTGCATACGCCGCTAACCATAAAAGAGCGTCATGGGCATGATAAAGAATCTATTGCTCCGATCGATCCTGAAGAATTGTTTGGTATCGATGCAACGGTTGCCCAAGGTTGGCTTGACCTAAAAGTAAGGAATGATACGGATCGTTGCTTTCAGATCAAGATCGAGTTTAGTGATGATGAAATATGTATTCGGATCTTAAGCGATCGTTACTTGCATGAGCATTATCAGATCATCAACGAAAATGTATATTATGAACAACATGATGGTGCCATCTATCAGTTTGCCGATGTGGTAAGGGTTGCAAATGATGGCAGCCGCAAGCTTTTATATCAAAATAAATGCATCATTGATTATGAGATAGATAAGGAGGAATTGGTATGGAACAGCTAATGATCATATTTGGTGGTATCAGCAAAGAACATGATATTTCTTGCATGTCTGCCCAAGCGGTGATCAAGGCTTTGCAAACAAGCTATGATCTAATCAAGATATATATTGATGAAGATGGAAGGTGGCAATTGTTCGATGGCGAAGATGCCGCTTGTATCAACCAGGATGAGCTGAAACCATTGATGCTAAATCTAGATGCCAAGGATCCATTTCTAATCTGCCAAGATAAGAAGATCATGGTCAAACAAGCAATGATCATCATGCATGGGGCATATGGTGAAGATGGCAGGCTGCAAGGCATGTTAGAAATGTTAGATATAAAGGTTATTGGATGCGGCAGTGTGGCAAGCATGTTAGCTATGCATAAAGATCTGGCAAAAAAATTAGTGATGGCAGCAGGCATAAAAACAGCTAATTTCCAACTGATAAGAAATAAACAAGAGATTGATTTTAAGAAGCTGAGCTTTCCGCTATTCATAAAACCTAATAAGCAAGGATCATCATTTGGGGCAAGCAAGGTTGATGATGTTGCTGGCTTGGATGAAGCGCTTGCTTTGGCTTTTAAATATGATGATGAAGTATTGATCGAAGATTATGTCATAGGCCATGAAGTCGGATGTGCGATCATTGGTAAAGATGATCTGCTGGTTTCGCCAGTGGATATCTTGCTTAACGTACAAGATTATTTTTCGTTTACGGAAAAATATCATGACAGCAAGGTCCTTACGCAGGTTCCGGCTGATTTGCCATCGCACTTAAGCGCGAAGATCCAAAACTGTGCGCGTACGATCTATAAAGCCTTAAAATGCATAGGATTTGCGAGAATTGATATGTTTTTGTTAGATGATGGCGAAATTTACTTTAATGAAGTAAATACGATCCCTGGTCTTACAGAACATTCACGCTTTCCAGGTATGTTCAAAGCTGAAGGCATGGGATTTGCCCAAATTTTAGAAAGGATGATCAAAGATGGAAATAATTGCTAGGGATATTCATAAAGGTAATCTTTTGCTGGTAAACAGCGAATACCCACTTTTACAGGAAGATTATCATGATCTGATATACTGTAATGATAAAGTAAGGATCAAAAAAATCGTTTATCAGCTGATCGAGATGATCAAAGAAGATTTAGGAATGCAGGAAGATGTTGTTTATGTCAGTGGTTTTCGAACCTTTGCATATCAACAAAAGATCTATGACGATACGCTGAGAACGCACGGTCAAGAATATACGACAAAATTTGTAGCTAAAGCAGGCTGCAGCGAACATTTATTAGGATTGGCGATCGATCTTGGGAAAAAGATGGAAGAAATTGATTATATTTGTCCTGAATTACCATATGATGGCAAATTTGCCCTTTTTCGGCAAAAGCTTTGGGAAAATGGTTTCATAGAACGCTATCAAGCTGAAAAACAAGAAATTACCAAGATAGCGGCTGAGCCTTGGCATTTTCGCTATGTTGGGTATCCACATAGTCTGATCATGAAGGAAAATAATTGGAGCCTTGAGGAATATCACCAGCATTTAAAAGCCTATGATCCTTGGCATCCATTATGTTATAAGAATTGCCGGATCTTTTATCTTAAGCCGTTGGAAAAAGCTAATATTTCAGCTAGTTGCTATCAGATCAGCGGCAATAATATCGATGGCTGTATCGTTACGCTGTTCGAGGTGGAAGATCATGAATAAGGACCGTTCATGGATCGAGATCGATCAAGATCATCTTCGTCATAATTATGTACAGTTAAAAAAAATGATCAAAAGGGATACAACGATCATTGCGGTCGTTAAATCTAACGCTTATGGCCATGGCTTTTCTTTGATCGTGCCATATCTAGAAAGTTTAGGTATAAAACATTTTGCTGTTGCTACCTTGGATGAAGCGATATATCTTAGAAACTTAGGCATCAAAGGTGAGATCTTGATCCTTGGTTATACCGCGCTGCAGCAAAAAGAGCTGCTGCTAAGCTATGATCTTAGCCAAACGGTGTATAGTTATGATTATGCATGTCAATTAGCTAAAGGAACTAAAGTTCATATCAAGATCGATACGGGCATGCATCGCTTAGGTATCGATCATGATGATCTTGAACAGCTTGATAAGATCATTTCGTTAGCTGATCTGCAGATCAAAGGGGTATTTTCGCATCTAGCATCTAGTGAGCTGCTCGATGATTGGCATGATAGTTATAATATCATGCAGCTAGAACGATTTGCTAAGGTGCATGATTATCTTAAAGATCGTTTGCCTTTGTCAACCCTTTATCATATCTTAGCAAGCTATGGTTTGATCAATTATCCGCAGTATCAATTTAACTGTGTGCGCTGTGGCATGTTATTTTATGGCTTTTTAAGCAGTGAAGATCCCCAATTAGCAAAAAGATTGGACATGCAGCCGGTATTAAGCTTGAAAAGTCGGATCGCTCAGATCAAAAAAATCAAGGAAGGTGAATATGTGGGCTATGATAATCGCTATCAGGCCAAGGAAGATATCATGGTGGCAGTAATACCAATCGGTTATTATGATGGCATCGTACGTAGCCTATCAAATACTCATCATCAGATCTTGATCAATGGCAAGCCTTGCGAGATCATCGGCAATATCTGCATGGATCAATTGATGGTCGATGTTAGCAACGTCGCTTGTCATACCAATGATGAAGCTTGTTTGATCGGCGAACAGCTGAGCGCAGAAAAAATGGCTAAGCATGCGGGATGCTTAACCAATGAATTGTTGTCACGCTTGTCATTGCGTAATGTGCGAATGTTAAAATAATAAGAATAAATTATAGGCCAACAAGATCGTACCCATCGAGATGGCCCCAGGTAAAAAAGATGTCGTTTGGTTATAAGAATAGCTTAAAAAGGCTACCTGGATGCTGATCAAGATAAAGCTTCTGATCCACATCTCCCAAGAAAAAGGTACAAAGGCAACCGTAAACAGCAAGCCAAACAATACTCCTGAAAAAGTAATGACCAATGGTTCTTTATCTTTTATGCTTAAACGATCGGTCAGACATTTATAGCAAATGCTGATCAAGATAGAAAAGATCAAGGTATAAGCAATATACATCAAAGGAGCAGCCACCATATAATTGTGAACGATCCTAGGATCGATATATGGCAGATATCCTTTGATGAAAAAATGATTAACCGTAAAAAGAATGCTATAGAATACCAGACCGATAAGATAAAAGATCAGGGATTCTTTGGCATTTTTTTTGACGCGGTTATAGTGAAGCGCCAAAAGGTCATAATCATATATAAAAACGATGCAAGCGATGACATTTACCAAAACGGTATAGGTAATCGTCTTGTTTTCAATGAAATGGTTCAAGATAGGAAAAAGCAAAGGGATCAAAGCAAAAAGGAAGATCGTGATGATGATGCGCCTAACGCTTAAGGTTGATCGGGAAATACTCATTTTATAAACTCCTTGTTTCTATGTATTTTACTAAATTGTTGAAAAAAAAGCAAAAAATTGTAAAAAAAATTAGAAATAAATAAAAAGTATAGGAAAATATCAGATTTCTTTTTAACTATATTGATAGGAAAGGAGGTAAAGAAGATGGACCTAAATCCAAATCTTACCTTAGCTGAAAAGAAAGTGATCGTAGGCTATTTCGTTAATTTATATAATCAAGCTGTTGCTCGCGAAGAGCTAAGAAAGATCAATCGTCATAGCTATTTAGGGGATATAGAAAATGATAAGACCTTGATCTATTTGATGGATCATGCCTTGACGCATGTTAGTCGTGAGACGCAACTGATCATTCGCCATGATTACATTTTTAAAAGTTCGGAGAATTGGTATCTGGAATATTTTTCAAAAACTAGCTATTATCGTTATCGCTTACAGGCCATTGATGAATTTATCAATTGTCTTAACATTTAAACAATGTTAAAATAATTTTGATAATAATATCGATACATGAAAGGATGATGGAAATGGTTTTAAAAGGTATCGCAGCATCACAGGGGATTGCAATCGCAAAAGTATATAAATTACAACAACCTGTCTTAACGATCACTAAGCAAGATGCCAATGCTGAGGCAGAATTAGCAAAATTAGATGCAGCATTCGCAAAGACGATTAGTGATATCGAAGCTATCAAAGAAAGAGCTTCAGCTAATTTATCTGAAGAAGAATTAGCTATCTTTGACGCTCATTTAATGATGGCAAATGACCCAGAGATGAAGGGCCAGATCGAACAGATGATCAAAGATCAAAATGTAAATGCAGAATATGCAACGCAAGAAGTTGCTAATATGATGGTTGCAATGTTTGAAAGCATGGATAATGATTATTTCAAGGAAAGAGCAGCTGATGTCAAGGATGTTACGTTCAGATTGCAATGCAATATCGTTGGCGCTATTATCCCTGATCTAACCGCTATTGATGAAGAAGTTGTTATCGTTGCTGAAGATCTGACACCTTCGGATACAGCACAATTAAATAAGACTTATACCAAAGGTTTTGCTACAGCTATCGGTGGTAGAACATCGCACAGTGCTATCATGGCTAGATCTTTAGAGATCCCAGCAGTAGTAGGATGCAAAGGTATCCTTGAAGCAGCAAATCATGGCGATATGCTGATCTTGGATGCAGTTGACGGCAAGGTCATCATTGATCCAACAGCAGAGGAAGTAGCAGAGTACACAGCTAAGAAAGCTAAATTTGAAGAAGAAAAAGAAGCTTTGAAAGTATTGGTAAACCAAAAGAGCGTTACCGTAGATGGTCACGAAGTTGAATTGGCTGGCAACATCGGAACACCAAAAGATGTTGATGGCGTATTGACCAATGGCGGCGAAGGCGTAGGTCTATATCGTACGGAATTCTTATATATGGATTCAGAAAATGATTTTCCATCTGAAGATGAGCAATTCGAAGCTTATAAGACCGTTTTAGAACATATGGGCGGCAAGAAGGTCGTTATCAGAACTTTGGATATCGGTGGAGATAAACGCTTGAATTACTTTACTTTCCCTGAAGAAATGAACCCATTCTTAGGATATCGAGCAATTAGATTATGCTTGGATCGTACGGATATCTTTAGAACACAACTGAGAGCTTTGATCAGAGCTAGTGCTTATGGCCGTCTTTGCATCATGTTCCCAATGATCGCTACCTTAAATGAATTTAGAAGCGCTAAAGCGATCTTTGAAGAAGAAAAAGCTAAATTAGTAGCTGAAGGTGTTAAGATCGGCGATAA
>CASGCC010000039.1:8114-19535 GCA_949299585.1 uncultured Bacillota bacterium
AAGGAAGCTGATTTCTTCTCGATCGGTACTAATGACCTTGTACAATATTCTATGGCTGCTGACCGTATGAGCGAAAAAGTATCTTATTTATATCAGCCATTGAATCCATCATTATTGCGCTTGATCAAGATGGCAATCGATGGTGCGCATAAAGAAGGCAAATGGTGCGGTATGTGCGGTGAGATGGCTGGTGATGAATTAGCTGCTCCTGTATTGTTAGGGCTAGGCCTTGATGAATTCTCGATGAGCGCATCAAGCATCTTAAGAGCTCGTAAGATGATCAGATCATTGTCAAAAGCTGAAATGACTGAATTGGCTGCCAAAGCTATTGAAATGGAAACAATGGACGATGTCGTCGAACTTGTTAAAAATAGCTTAAAATAAATGGCAAAATAGTATAAAATAAAGAGTGTGATGATTCACACTCTTTTTTAAGGTGATAATTATGAAAAATGTAATATTTATTTCTTCTACCGGTGGCCATCTGGTAGAGCTTTTACAGCTCAAGCCATTATTTTCACAGGTCAATGCCTATTTGATCACTGAGAAGACCAAGTCTAATGCTGATCTATCACAGCAGTTAACGATACCAGTTGCCTATTTGGCCTATGGTACCAAGAAGCATCTTTTTACTTATATGTTTAAATTTGCTTATAATATCATAAGATCATTTTATTATTTTATTAAATATCAACCAGATGCCATCGTCACGACGGGAACGCATACGGCGGTCCCAATGTGTTATATTGCGCATCTTTTCAAGAAAAAGGTAATCTGGATCGAAACCTTTGCTAACAGCCAAAGTCCAACCGAAGCGGGAAGATTGGTCTATAAGATCGCAGATACCTTTATCGTGCAATGGGAGTCTATGCTGCAATTTTATCCCGATGCCATCGTAGGAGGTTCGATCTTTTAATGATTTTAGTAACGTTAGGAACACAAGATAAACATTTTGCGCGTTTGATCATGATGGTCGATGAATTGATCAAGCAGGGGGAAATTCAGGAAGAAGTATATGTTCAGGCTGGATCGACCAGCTATCATAGCGATAAGATGAAGATCTTTGATTATATTGATATGGAAGCATATGAAAAACTGTTGGATCGATGTGATATCCTCATCACGCATGGCGGGGTCGGAACGATCGTTTCGGCATTAAAAGATGGAAAGAAGATCATTGGCGTTGCTCGTGAAGCACGTTATAAGGAGCATCATAATGATCATCAAAAGGAAATCATCGAAACTTTTTCTAGTCAGGGCTTGATCTTAAAAGCTGAAGATACTGCTAGTTTAAAAGTGGCTCTGCATCAAGCAAAGGATTTTGTTCCCAAACCTTTTGTCAGCAATAACGCCAATTTTATCGCCCTTGTCGGCAAGGAGCTAGGATTATGAAATTATTAGCATCGGATTATGATGGAACCTTAAGGATGAAAGATAAGGTCGATATGGCAACCATTGATGCCATCAAACGTTTTCGCGCAGCAGGAAATATTTTTGGTATTGCGACCGGACGCTGCATCGATCTGGTAAAGTGTGAATTAGACGGTCAAGAAATACCATATGATTTTATCGTTGGCAATAATGGTGGTACCATCGTTGATAAAGCAGGAAATGTCTTGGAAAATAATCTTATCGAACCTAAATTAGCAACAAAGATCTTACAGATCTTAGGCAGCTTCAAGCCCGATCAACTAGGTATCAGCGATGGCTTGACCTATGGAACAAACTATCCGTTGTTAGAAACTTTGATGCCATCACTACGTTTTTATGCTTATCAAAAGCCGGATGTCTTTAAGATGATCGAAAAAGGACAAATAACTTCGATATTTGTCTATTTTAAACAATTTGCTAAAAAGCAAAAAGCCATGGATGCGATCAAAAGCTTGATCGAAGATCTTGCTTGTTCGACCAATGATGAAATGATCGCAGTTTGTAACAAAGGAATTACCAAACAGCATGGGGTGGCGATGATCGCTGAGCATTTTGGCTGTGATGATATCTATGTTATTGGCGATGATTTTAATGATATCGAGATGATAACTTATTATCATGGCTTTACGGTTGAAAGTGCCAATAAAGAAATAAAAAAAATAGCTTGCCGCCAATTTAAAAATGTGGAAGAAGCTATTGAATATCTAATGGGCTGATCATTTGCCCGTTTTTATTTTTTGTGCCCATTTAGCTAGCTTATAAAGCAATGCGTTTATCGGCAGATCAAATTCGCCAATGTATTCGATGATGACAGGATCAAAATTAGCCTTGAAGGTCGAAAGACCATCAGTAAGCGTTCCTTCGATGCCGCCCATATTAACAAAGGTATAACCTAGATCAAATGAATGCTGGATCTTATACATATATAAAGGATATTGTGGCCTAAAGGCGTTAAAATCATCATTACGGCCAGCATAGAGCATTTCGATATTTTTGCCAAAGCCAACCATCAGGCCACCGGCGATGGTTGTTTCGTGTGGATAACGAAGGCATAGATCTTTGATCTTAGCTAGTTCCTTAGATGTTGTATTTATCGTCTGCTGGGCTTTTTTGTGGGCGTTATTGGTTGCTTTTTCATCCGCTAGGGTGATTTCGGCTTGCTGGATGGTTTCCTCTAGTTCTTGACGATAAATATTAGGGTCAGCTTTTGCTAGATATAGATAGCTATCATCGGGGTAGGTATCCATGATCTTTTGAAAGTATGTGAGATTTCGCAAATGAACGTTTTTATGTTTTTCCGTCAAAGCGATCATTTCGGCAAATTCCACTAGATGATCTTTATCATATAGGTCAACCTGAACATGTCGCTTATTAGCAGCTTTTAACGATTTTATGGTTGATGAAGGCACGCTTTGCGTTAGATCTTCTACAAAGGGCTTAGCCATATGAAAGCGGGGCTGGATCGTTTCTTCGATATGCAAGGTCTTACCTTTATAAATTGCTTTTTGTTTTTTTATGAGGTCGATGATGGCACAGGTTTGGGGATCATCGGGGATATCTTGCTTGTTCATTTGGAAACGCCGCAATTCGATCGCGGGATCAAAGCTAACAAAAAGACAACGCTGTTTTTTGGCCCATCTTTTTAATTCTTTAAAGAAAAAAGCAACTAGTTCTTGATTGTTGTAATCCATGATCGGACCTCGAGGCAGATAGATCATGCAAAATCCTAAAGGCAATGGTTTGATCAGTGCCAATGATGAAGCGACGATCTTTTCATCTTGAAAAACGCTGATGATATCATGATCCCAGTTATCTTTGATCTTTGCCCAGCTGCTAGATTGCAAAAGATTAGATAGCGGATGATCTTTGACAAAATCATCATGCTGTTTGGCTAGGACGTGGCTTTTAAAGGTGTACATCTGGATTACCTCCGTTATTTAACTAATATAGTATAACCAAAAAAAGCTTTTTAAGCAATTCTAGACAATTTTAGCCAATTGTCACTTGATAAAAAAAATTAGCCGACATACAATAAACTATGATTATGAGGTGAGATATGAAATTAGGATTAGACGTAGGATCAACAACCATCAAATGTGTATTGTTGAATGATAATGATGAAATCGTATATTCATCGTATGAAAGACATTTAAGCAAGATCGTTGAAAAAACTATCGAATTATTAACATATATCAAAGACAACTATCTGCATGATCATAAGTGTCAGCTGATGATCAGCGGTTCGGCTGGCATGGGCATGGCCCAATGCAATGATATCGATTTTTCACAGGAAGTTTTTGCAACCAAGGTTGCGTGTGAAAAATTAAATCCTGAAACGGATGTCGTCATCGAACTTGGGGGCGAGGACGCAAAGATCCTTTTTATCAGCAATCATTTGGAAGTTAGGATGAATGGCTCTTGTGCTGGCGGTACAGGAGCCTTTATTGACCAAATGGCGACGCTGTTAAATTGTGATGCGGCTGCTTTAGATAAATTAGCGGATGATGCGAAACGTAGCTATACCATCGCTAGCCGATGTGGGGTATTTGCTAAGACGGATATCCAGCCGCTATTAAATCAAGGAGCGCTAAAAGAGGATATTGCTTTGAGCATCTTCTATGCGATCGTTAATCAGACCATTGCGGGCCTAGCTCAAGGCAGACCGATCAAAGGCAATGTTTTGTATCTAGGCGGACCTTTGACCTTCTTGAAAAATTTACGCAAGTGCTTTGACAAGACCTTAGAATTGGAAGGCAAGTGTCCGGAAAATTCATTATATTATGTAGCGTTAGGGGCAGCTTATAGCGCTGCTAACACTTATGATCTGGATGATTTGATCGCTAAGCTGCAAAATTACAGCAACCATACGACCTTTGCCTATATTGAGCCATTGTTCAAAGATGAGCAAGAATATCAGGCATTTAAAAAGCGTCATGATCAAGCTAAGATCGAACATGCCGATGCTCGTAATTATAAAGGTAAGGCATATTTAGGAATCGACTCCGGCAGTACGACCTTAAAATGTGTGGTCATCGATGAACAAGGAAAGATCTTGATCGAAGATTATCGTACTAATAAAGGAAATCCGGTGGAATTGATCAAGGATTTCTTGTTGAATCTATATACCCAATATCCAGATATCGAGATCGTTGGTTCAGGATGCACGGGCTATGGCGAAGATATCGTTAAGCATGCATTCCAGATCGATGAAGGGCTGGTTGAGACCATTGCTCATTTGACCAGTGCCAAAGCTTTTAAGAAAGATGTTGATTTTATCATCGATATAGGCGGACAAGATATGAAATGCTTTAAGATCCATAATGGAACGATCGATAATATCTTCCTGAATGAAGCTTGCTCTTCTGGGTGCGGCAGTTTCTTGCAAACATTTGCGACCAATCTAGGATATGATATCGAAACCTTTGCACAAAAAGGCTTATTTGCCAAGATGCCGGTCGATCTAGGATCACGTTGTACGGTCTTCATGAATTCCAGCGTTAAACAAGCCCAAAAAGATGGGGCATCCATTGATAATATCAGTGCGGGCTTATCTATCAGCATCGTTAAGAATGCAATTTATAAAGTTATCAGGTGTGCCAGCGTGGAAGAACTAGGTAAAAATATCGTCGTACAAGGTGGTACTTTCTATAATGATGCGGTTTTAAGAGCTTTTGAGCAAGAATTAAAGGTTGATGTCATCAGACCAAATATCGCCGGATTGATGGGTGCTTATGGTGCAGCGCTATATGTAAAAAATAAGCATTATCAAACCAGCACGATCTTAAAATTACCAGAATTGCTGAATTTTGAACATAAGGTATCTAGCGTTAACTGCGGATTATGTGAAAATCATTGTCAGCTGACCGTAAATACTTTTAGCGGTAATCGCAAATATATCAGCGGCAATCGCTGTGAGCGACCAATTACCAAAAAGGTCAAGAGCGATGAATTAAATATCTATGAACAAAAACGTCAGCTGATCAAAAGCTATCATACCGATGAAGGTTCGCGCAACCTTACGATCGGTTTGCCATTAGGCTTGAACATGTATGAATTGCTGCCATTTTGGAATGCCTTTTTTGCTAGCTTAGGCTTTAAGGTCATCACATCGGATTTCTCTAGCCGTGCCACTTATCTAAAAGGCCAAAATTCAATACCAAGCGATACGGTTTGTTTCCCTGCCAAGCTGATGCATGGTCATGTGGAAGAACTGATCGAAAAGGGCGCAGATGTCATCTTCTATCCATGCATGTCTTATAATGTCAGCAATAAGCATGCAGATAATAACTATAACTGTCCGGTCGTTGCATATTATCCTGAAGTATTGAGCGCTAATATGGACAGTTTGAAAAAGATCGTTTTTATCAATGATTATGTGGGCATCCATAAACCGATCCCTTTTGTTCATAAGATGACCAATATCTTGAAAAAGTATTTCAGCGATATCCATCATCGTGATGTTTTCAAAGCTAGCCGCAAGGCTTATCAAGCATATCAGGAACATATGGAAAAGATCTATGCATTGGGAGATAAGATCGTAGCACAAGCACGCAGCAAACAAGCACCGATCATCGTCTTAGCTGGGCGTCCATATCATATCGATCCCGAGATCAGCCATGGTATCGATCAGATGATCGCAGGTTTTGGCTGTGCGATCGTCAGCGAGGATTATATCGCGCATTGCAATCCTAAGGCTTATCGGGTCAAGGTCTTGAATCAATGGACCTATCATAGCCGTTTATATGATGCTTGTGAATATGTCGTTGATCAAAAAGATATGAATCTGGTTCAGCTGGTATCATTTGGCTGCGGCTGCGATGCGATAACTTCGGATGAATGCCGTAGCTTGCTAGAAGCTAAAGGCAAGATCTACACCCAGATCAAGATCGATGAGATTTCTAATCTAGGTTCCATCAAGATCAGGATCAGATCATTGCTAGAAGCCCTAAAACAAGAAAAGGAAGGTGAAAAACATGAGTAATGTGGTAGAATTCACCAAACAAATGAAAAAAGAATATACCATCTTGGTTCCAGATATGGCGCCGGTACATTTTAAGATCATCATGCCAGTCTTCATCCAAGAAGGATATCATGTAGAATTATTAGATAATCAAGGCAGCGGGGTCGTTAATAGTGGCTTGAAGTATGTGCATAACGATACTTGTTATCCTGCTTTGCTGGTCATTGGTCAAATGATCGATGCATTGAATAGCGGCCGCTATGACGTAAAAAAAGTTGCCTTGATGATTACCCAGACCGGTGGAGGATGCCGAGCTAGCAATTATATCCATTTGCTGCGTAAGGCTTTGGTAAAAGCTGGATATGGTTATATTCCGGTCATTTCTTTGAATATGAGCGGCTTAGAAAAAAACAGCGGTTTTAAATTAACCTTAGGAATGCTACGCAAAGCAATCGCTGGTATGGTATATGGCGATCTTATCATGCATCTTGCCAATCAATGCCGACCTTATGAGATCGATAAAGGTTCAACGGATGCTATGGTAGATGATCTTACCAAACAATGCGCTGCAACCTTAAATGCCAATAAAGGTTATAGCATCAAGCAGATGAAGGAGCTATGCAAGGACATCGTAAAAAAATTTGCTAGCTTACAATTAGCCAAGACCACAAAACCGAAAGTTGGTATCGTAGGCGAAATCTATGTTAAGTATGCGCCGCTAGGGAATAATAACCTGGAAAAATTTTTGCAGACCCAAGATGTTGAATATATGGTACCGGGCTTGATGGGCTTTGCTTTGTTTAAGGTCGATAATCGTTTGGAAGATATCAAGCTATACGGGGGAAATATGGCCAAGAAGGCTGCTTGCAAATTGCTTTTTGACTATTTAGAAAAGATGGAAGGCGTCATGGCAGATGCTGTCAAAAAATATTCCAGCTTCGTACCGATCGGCCGTTATGCCCATACTAAAGAATTGGTTAAGGATATCGTTGGCTATGGTTTTAAGATGGGAGAAGGATGGCTGCTGACCGCCGAGATCATGGAATTATGCGATCAAGGCTATGAGAATGTCGTATGTACTCAGCCTTTTGGTTGTTTGCCAAATCATATCAATGGCAAAGGCATGATCAGAAAGATCACCAATGTCATGCCTAACGCTAATATCGTAGCTATCGATTATGACCCAAGCGCAACCAAGGTAAATCAAGAAAATCGTATCAAGCTGATGCTGTCGATTGCCAAAGAAAAACTTAATGGATAAGATATTTAAGGATCAGTAAGCAAACTTGCTGATCTTTTTTATCTGCTTTCATTTTTGAAAATGGGAAGATATTAAAAAGGCATGATCATCTTGCATAAAAAAATATTTAAGGATTTATGATAAAAATACTAGTTTATTTATCATTATATGATATAATCTATATGGCTTTAATTAAGTGCGAGACACTTAGAAGGAATTATATATAACATAACTATAGGATATATAGGTCTTCGAGTGTGCTCGAGGGCCTTTTTTTGAAAGGAAACAGAAGATGGAAAACTTATTCAGACTTAAAGATTTAACGGTCGAAGAGATCAATGATATCTTAGACCTGGCCAACCAATGCAAGAAAGGAAAGTATGATAATTATCTGCAAGATAAGATAATTGCTAATTGCTTCTTTGAACCTAGTACAAGAACTCAATATAGCTTTAATACCGCGCAATTAAAATTAGGTATGAAGGTCATCAGCTTTAATAGTGAAAACAGTTCTTTAAAAAAGGGTGAAACCTTCTATGATACCCTTAAGACATTTGAAAGCTTTCAGATCGATGGTTTGGTAATTCGTGATCGTAAGGATCATTATTACGATGAACTGACCAATATCAATATTCCGATCTTAAATGCTGGGGATGGCGCTAGCGATCATCCTACGCAATCTTTGCTGGATCTATTAACGATCCGCAATGAATTTGGCCATTTTGAAGGTTTGAAGATCGCCATTGTCGGTGATATCAAATATTCACGGGTTGCCCATTCTAATATCGAAGTAATGGAAAGATTAGGTATGGAATGCTATGTCAGCGGACCGGAAGAATATCGTGAAGAAGGCTATAAATTTATTGACTTTGATGAGGCTATCGAAAAGATGGATATCATCATGTTGCTAAGGGTCCAACATGAACGCCATGAAGAAAAGATGAAGATATCAACAGAAGAGTATCATCAGCGCTATGGCTTGACGATGGATAGGGTAAATAAGATGCCAGAGCATGCGATCATCATGCATCCGGCACCATTTAATCGGATGGTAGAGATTGCTGATGATGTCGTGGAATGTTCAAAGAGCCGCATTTTCAAACAGATCGAAAATGGGGTCTTGGTAAGGATGGCAGTAATTTTAAAAACGATCGGAGGTCTATAAGATGACAAGGCTTTTTAAGGATGCCAATGTTTATTATCGTAATAAATTTATCAATAGTGATTTTTTGATCGATGATGACGGTAATTTTATCATTGCAGATATGATCGATATTCAGGGTGAAGATGTTGATGAAGTTATCGATTGCGCTGGTTTGACGGTCATGCCTGGTTTGGTAGATGTACATACGCATTTGCGAGAACCAGGATATACCTATAAAGAAACGATCAAAACAGCAACGTATTCAGCAGCCAAAGGCGGTTTTACGACCATCTTTGCCATGCCTAATCTAAAACCGGCATGTGATAGCTTAGAACATCTGCAACTGGAACAAAGCATGATCGATAAAGATGCTTGTATTCATGTGTATCCCATCTGTGCGATCACCAAAGAGCAAAAAGGTCGCGGTGAATTGGTGGATTTTGCAAGCTTGCATGAAGAATGTTTCTTATATTCAGATGATGGCGTAGGGGTCCAGGATAAGGAATTGATGGCAGAAGCGATGCGCCAATGTGCCAAATATAATAGTGTGATCATTGCTCATTGTGAAGATGAAAGCGAGCTAAAAGGCGGAAGCTTAAATGAAGGCATTGCTTCAAAGCGCTTTAATGATGCAGGCATCAATAATGCCAGCGAATATAATGAGGTCATTCGTGATTTAGCTTTAGCTAAAGAAACAGGCTGTCAGTTTCATATCTGCCATATTTCTTGTAAGGAAAGCGTAGAAGCTTTACGTCAAGCTAAAAGCGAGGGTGCCAATGTTTCTGGCGAGGTAACATGTCATCATCTATGTTTGAATGAAGAAGACATCGATGAAGATAATGGCACGTGGAAGATGAATCCGCCGCTAAGATCAAGACAGGATCAAGAAGCTTTGATCAAAGCCATCCAAGATGGAACGATCGAAGTCATATGTACGGATAATGCTCCCCATAGCGAAGATGAAAAAAATTGTGCGATCAAAGATGCTAAGATGGGCATCGTATCGATTGAGATAGCCTTTAGCTTGATCTATACCCATTTTGTCAAAACTAAATTATTAAGCTTGGAAGATGTTATCAAGTTAATGAGCTATAACCCTTGTGATATCTTTGGTATCGAAGGGGGAGAGATCAAGAACATGGAAAAAGCAAATTTGTGCTTCTTTGATCTAAATGCCAATATTCGGGTTGACAGCAAAAAGTTTGCTTCGATGGGCAAAAGCTGCCCATTTGATGGTAAAATATTAAATGGAAAATGTGTTATGACGATAGTTGATGGCAACATCGTATATCGGGAGGGTGTATAATGGACAGAAAATTAGTTTTAGCTGATGGCAAAGAATTTTATGGCAAAGCCTTTGGCAGTACCAAAGAAGTTATCAGCGAAGTAGTATTCAATACTTCATGCGTAGGATATCAAGAAATCTTGAGCGATCCTTCATATACGGATCAAATGATCTGCATGACCTATCCTTTGATCGGTAACTATGGGATCATCGATGAAGATTATGAATCGAAGATCTTTGGTCCGAAGGCGATGATCGTTAAAGAATATAACGATAAGCCTTCAAATTTCCGTTACACCAAAACTTTGAATGAAGTAATGGAAGAAAATGATGTAGTTGGTCTAACCCATGTCGATACTCGCTATATCACACGAACGATCCGCGATGAAGGCTCAATGCTAGGCATCATTTGTGATAGCGATGTGCCTGTTGCCGATGCTTTGGCCAAGATCAAAGCTTATCAGATGATTCACGATCAGATCAGCAAAGTAAGCTGCAAGAAACGTTGGTATTCACGCTGTGCAAATCCGCGATTTAATGTCGTAGCTATCGATTGCGGCATCAAGTACAATATCATTCGTGATCTTAATCGCAATGGCTGCAATGTTACCATCGTTCCTTATGATACAACAGCTGAGGAAATCTTAGCATTGAAACCAGATGGCATCTTTTTATCAAATGGTCCTGGTGATCCGCAGGATGTGATGAATGTTGCTAAGGTCATCAAGCAGCTGCAAGGGGTAAAACCAATCTTTGGCATTTGCCTTGGGCATCAATTGATCGCGTTAGCAAATGGTTTTGAAACCTATAAATTAAAATTTGGTCATCGAGGAGCTAATCATCCGGTAATCAATGTGTTAACCGGTAAGATCGAGATAACTAGTCAAAATCATAGCTATGCCGTTAAAGAAAAAAATGATCCAAGAGTAAAGATCACGCATTATAATCTATTAGATAATACCGTTGAAGGCTTAGAGATCCCTGAAGATTGCTGCTTCAGCGTGCAATATCATCCGGAAAGTGCTGCCGGACCGGAAGATAGCAAATATCTATTCAAGAAATTCATCAGCTATATGGAACAATTTAAGGAGAAAGACAATGCCTAGAAGAGAAGATATCAAAAAAGTTTTGGTCATTGGTAGCGGACCAATCGTTATTGGGCAAGCTGCAGAATTTGACTATGCGGGAACCCAAGCTTGCTTATCATTGAAAGAAGAAGGTTATGAGGTGATCTTGATCAACTCTAATCCGGCAACGATCATGACCGATAGCCATATTGCCGACAAGGTTTATATGGAACCATTGACCTTAGAATCTGTTTCAAGGATCATCCGTAAGGAAAGACCAGATGCTTTATTGCC
>CASGCC010000040.1 GCA_949299585.1 uncultured Bacillota bacterium
TTGGTTAGTCGAAAAAAAGCAAAAGAATAATTGAACATTAAGATATTTGGCAAGATATCTTTAAAGATGATCCTAAAATGTTGAGCCCCTAACGTTTTACTAGCTAATATAAATTCTTGTTCCTTTAACTTTAAAACTTGTGCGCGGGCAATACGGCTCATGCCGATCCAGCCTGTGATCATCAATGCAAAGATGATCGAAGTAACACCACGCGGTAGGATCAAGCCTAATAAGGTAACAACGACCAAGGTTGGGATGCCATTTAAGATCTCCGCAAAACGCTGCATGACCATATCGACCTTTCCCCCAAAATAACCAGAAATCAAACCATATATCATACCGATGAAGATATCGATACATACGGCAGTAAACGCAATGATCAATGATATCCTGGTACCTTCCCATACCCTGGTCCAGATATCACGTCCTTGCGGATCGCTACCAAACCAGTAATAAATATCCGTAAAGCCTTTATCTAGATATTGATTGCTTCCTTTATAAACACCATCAAAGATCCCAAAATTTTCCAAGAAAGGAACCCTTGGCACCAAACTGGCATGTTCGATGATGATCGATTTATAAGTATGTTCATTCATCATCGGGCCAACAAGCGCTAAGATCACAATGATCACGATAACGATAAAGCCAATAACCGCACCTTTATTCTTTAAGAAAGCATGCAAGACATCTGCAAGATAACTACTAGCGGTATAGCTTTTATCAATGATCTTTTCATTTTCATCATAAGCAAAGGTAAAATCATCACTGGCAAATTCATAAGTGCCATAGCCTTTAGCATCTAATCTTTCATTAGCGCTCATCTTATGCTCCCTCCTTTGCTACTCTGATCCTTGGATCGATGATGCCATATAAGATATCAACGATCAACATCACGAAGATATACAAGAAACTATAAATAAAGGCACAAGCCATAACTACATTATAATCATTATTCTGAATCGCTTGGACCATCAGATAGCCCAAACCAGGAATACTAAAGATCTTTTCGATAACCATCGATCCTGTAAGCAAACCAACTAGCAAAGGTCCCATTACCGTGATGATCGAGATCAAGGTATTACGCAAAACATGGTTGATGATCAGCTTATACTGTTTGATACCTTTCGATTGCGCCAGCAATACATAATCAGAATTAAGAACTTCGATCATCTCGCTACGCGTAAATCTTGCAATATTAGCAATTGGCGACAAGCTAAGCGCCATCGTTGGCATGATCGTAGAAATAAAAGGTTTGTTGGCGTTATATAAAATAGGAAACCACCCCAATTTAAATCCAACAAAGTAAGCTAAACCTAAAGCAATGACATAACTAGGCACGCTAACACCTAATACCGAGATGCCGGTACACAATGTATCGATCCAAGTATTACGCTTTAATGCGGCAATGATACCTAAAAGCATACCTATGATCGTACCTACGACCATGGCTTGCAAACCAATTTGAATGGAAATTGGCAAACGCGTTGCCAACATTGAGCTTACTGCCAAATTTTTCTGAATATTATAAGATACCCCAAAATCAAACTTGATAACACATTTGACATAATTGATAAAGCGGATCATGAACGGTTGATCTAAGCCATATTTCGCATTCAAAAGCGCTAATTGATCAGCTGTAAGCTTTTCATCATTAAATGGTGATCCTGGCATCTTATCCAACATCACGAATAAGACAAACAAGATTACCAACAAGGTAAAGATGGCGATCAATACCCGCTTAGTAATATATTTACCCATATATACCCCTTTCTTTAAATAAAACATAGCAGCGAATCATAATTCACTGCTATGTTCAAGCCACTATTCCACAGTAATATTACGGAAACTATCTACACCAGCAGAGTGGAATTCTACACCTTTGACATTAGATTTGATCATATAGGCTCCACCATTTTGGTATACTGGAATTACCCCCACTGTATCAACAATAATTTTTTCAGCATCGATGAAATCTTGCCAACGAGCTTCTGCATTTGTTGCATCTTCTCCTGAAGTACCAGCCAATACCTTAGCATCATAATCAGCATTATTATAACGTCCGGCATTGTTTGCTTCATTGGTAGAAACAAACAAATCTAGATATGTTTGTGGATCAGCATAGTCTGGTCCCCAACGTGTTAAGCAAATATCATAAGCTTGATCATTCATCAGATCCAAACGTGTTTTCTTAGGCTTAGAATTCAAAGTAACGGTCAAACCAGGTAAATTGGTTTCCCAGTTATTTTGAATGTATTCTGCTACAGCTTTAGAAGCTTCAGTATCTTCAAACAATAGATCGATCGTTACATCACCGCCAAGTTCTTCTTTAGCTTTTTCATAGTATTCAGCCGCAGCTTCAGGATCATATGCCGTTACGGTACCTGCACCTTCTCTAAAATCAACGCCGTTAGTATCAGATGCTAAAGCAACTGGGATCAAACCTTCAGCAGCAATCGAGCCATCTTTCAATACATTGGTAGCGATCGTTTCACGATCGATAGATAAAGCTAAAGCCTTACGTAAATTATCATTTTGGAATTTATCTACCGTAAAGTTAATTGATAGATACCATAGATATCCTTCCAAACGATTAGTAAATTCTGCTTCGTTCTTATACGCATCTACTTGCTCACCAGTAAGCTTAACAACATCTAAATTGCCAGATTGGTATTCAAGCATTGCTGATTGTGTATCTTGGATAAATTTAAATTCAACTCTTTCGGTAGTGATCTCATCAGCTTTGAAATATTGATCATTCTTAACAAATACCCAAGAGTTTCCTGGAGTCCAGCTTTCCATGACATATGGTCCACAAGCTAATAAATTAGCTGGACTTAGCGAATATTGGTCACCCTGAGCTTCATAGAAAGCTTGGTTCAATGGGAAGAAAGATGGGAACGCCATCAATCCTAATAAGTAGTTACAAGGAAGATCCAAGGTAACTTCTAAGGTCTTATCATCAATAGCTTTTACTCCTAATTGATCAACTGGCATCTCCCCTGCGGTAACAGAATCAGCATTTACTAAGTTGATCGTACTTAGAATGAATGCATATTCGCTAGCTGTATCTGGATTTGCCAATCTTTGCCATGCATATACGAAATCATTAGCGGTAACTGGTGTTCCATCTGACCAATTAGCATCAACCAAATGGAAGGTATATACCAAGCCATCATCGCTGACATCCCAGCTCTCAGCTAATTCTGGAACAGGTTGATTATTAGCATCCAACGCGGTTAATCCTGATAGCATCATCGTCTGTGCAATGAATGAAGTACCATCAGTTGCGATATGATGATCCATCGTCGATAAGTCTGTGTCCTGAGCAATCCTTACCACGCTTTCACCGCTTGTTTCATTTGTTGTGGTACCTGCTTGTCCATCATTGCCAGAAGAACATCCAACCATCAGCAGCATGCACAGGAGCAAGCTTAATACCTTTTTCATCTTTTTCATGTGGTTTCCCCCTTTTTTTAAATATCATTAGTATACCACCGTGAAAACATTTGTCAATATTTTTTACATATTTTGTTTCATCTAAATGTAATTTTTTTCATTAAATGTGAAATCGTCGTGAATATTTACATATGTTTCTAAGGCTAAATAATAACTTTCTTTGTTTTTTTATATTATACTTTATCATTGCCCATACCTATATAAAAAGATCCATTCCTGCTTTAACAGGAATGGATCTAGTAATTATTTAAACATTTTCACCATTGCTGGCAATAACATTTTTATACCAATAAAACGAATCTTTCTTATATCTTTTAAATGTTCCATTTCCTTGATTATCTACATCAACATAAATGAAACCATAACGCTTAGAAATTTCACCAGTCGAGCAACTAATAAGATCTATGCATCCCCATGGTGTATATCCCATCAAGTCTACCCCATCATGCTCGATTGCAGCTTTCATAGCTAAAACATGTTCTTTTAGATAACTTATTCGATACGCGTCATGAACTTGTGTTTGCTCTAATTTATCCTCTGCTCCTAAGCCATTTTCGACAATAAATAATGGTTTATTATAGCGAGAATACAACTCATTCAATATAATCCTCAATCCCATAGGATCAATTTGCCAGCCCCATTCACTCTTTTTTAAAAAAGGATTAGCCAATGACATCGACATGTTACCAGCTGTCTTTTTGCTGATACATAAGTTTTTAGCAATATCATCTGCAGTGACGATATCATGTTTCAATAACAGATTAATAATTTTTCTTTCCATAAGCACAGATTCTCCTAAAATAATTTTAATTTTATTCTCAAAGCGAGTCTATAATGATAATGATCATTTATTAACGGTAAATATTAGATGGAAGAATATACTTCCGTTAACTTATTAAAACGATTTGCTTTTTATTATAAAGTTGATGAGTTTAAATCATATTGCTTAAGCATTTCATAACAAATACTTTTTAATTTATTAGATATCATTAAAAAATCGTCCTTATCTTAAGATAATCATTTATTAATATCTATTCGATATTTAAATTAATCAAGCAAAGCATCTACAATTAATATCTAAATAAAAGCTTAATGCTGATAATATGATTTATTGTGCCTTCTACAATTAACTTATGCCTGATTCTGCTTATCTTAATAATAAAAAGAACCTCTATTATTTGAATGTGTTCAAATAATGGGGTTCATCTTAAACGAAATTTTTATCTAACAAATACCACGCAACTATAAGGCTTAACAACGATCACTCTAGTAGCTAGCTGACTTTCAACCATTCCAACTTCATCTAAAACAATGAAATAATCATTGTCATAGCTTAGATATTTTTGATATTCGGTCGGATTAAAGATCACTTTGACCTCGCTTATCTTGTTATCTTCATCTGGACATACGATCGTATACTCTAGCACAGCATTATCAATGATATTAAAACGCACGCTAGAAATTATTTCTTGAGAACTGTTCAGCTTGAAAGCCTTATATTTCTTTCTTATCTTGATACAATCCTTGGTATATTCTACGACATCGTTAAAGGCACAACGCCGTGACCAATCGATACCATTGATGGTATCTGGTTTATTATAAGTATTACCATACTGCAATTTGGTCCGACAGAATTCCTGCCCGCTATGAATAAATGGTACACCTTGTGCAAACATTACCGCAGCGATCATCATCTTATGCTTTAGTATTCGCACTTCGCGGATCGCATCTTTGCAGCAATCTTTCATCTTATCCCAGCTTGTACAGTTATCGTGACATTCAACAAAGCTGATGCTATGATTGGGATCAGCATAGATATAATCGTATCCTTGAGCCATGGCAGCATTAGCGATCAGTGCTGATTCCATTTCTCTGATCTTATAAATGTTTCCGGTAATATACCCTTGATCATAACGTTCATCATCACTGGTCTTACCTTTTACGACATCACGGAAATAATCATTAAAATGGGCAATTCCCATCATCTTATCATTATTCATCATGCTGGCTTTTTGATCATCAGCCAAGGCTGTAGGCATGTTCCAGCCTTCACCATATACCATCGCATTTGGATTGATGCTTTTAGCCGTTTTTAATACTTCATTCATGGTCGTTATGTCCATGATGCCCATCAAATCAAACCTAAAGCCATCAATACCATAATTTTTCATCCAAAAAGCGATGCTATCTAAAATATATTTTCTTACCATCAAGCTGGTTGAATCAAGATCATTACCACAGTAAGAACCATTAGAAAGATAACCTGCCTGATTATAACGAAAATAATAATAGGGCACACATTTTTGAAAAGCGGAATAGTTCACATCATACATATGATTGAAAACTACATCCATATTGACCCTGATGCCATTGCTATGGAAACAATTGATCATCTTTCGCAATTGCGCAACACGCGCATATGGATCGTTAGGATCACTAGCAAAACTGCCATCAGGCACATTATACTGGCTTGGATCATAGCCCCAGTTATATTGCCTTTTACGCTGATTCTCATCAACGGTCGCAAAATCAAAGATCGGCATCAGTTGGATATGCGTAATACCAAGTTCCTTGATGTATGATAAGCCCGTAGAATAACCATTATATGAGGTATCAGCTTCACAAAGCGAAAGAAACAATCCATGCGTACTAGTTCCGCTACTAGCTAAACTAGTTAGATCCCTAACGCTAGCTTCATATATGATGGCTTCATTATTATGAACAATTTTAGTGCAACAGCGATCATCAACCAAGGCATCTAAGCGCTCAAAGTTGATAACTGCACTGCGATCTCCGTTAGCGCATGAACTTATGGCATAAGGATCATTAGAAACATTGACCTTGCCATTTACATATACATAGTATACATATGTAGCTCTTTCAAGATTTTTATTTACTCGCAGCCGATAAACTCCTTTTTCGCTGCGTTTCATCATGTAAACATAGGTTTCATGATTATTTTCAATTTCAACACATACTTTATTTGCGGTTGGTGCCCATAAGGCAAAATCTGTATACTGCTTATGATAGTGCGCTCCAAGATCATTGCCATCATAATAAAATTCATTATTAAACTGTTTGGTCTTAACGATGAAACGATATTGGATGACATTTTGCACCCCATGATTTTCCACCAGATAATATTGCTTACCGATCTTGATATCACAAGGAATGCTTAATTCATAGATATAAGCATCCGCTCTTTCTTCGATGCGGCTGATCACACAGTCATGGCAAAAACCTTCGTTATCGCTTATATAGAAATAATCACATTTACCTTGGTAAAAGTGGCGATTGACACTAACCACCACTTTCCCATAATCATCCATATAAGCTAAGATATTGTCGCTATTTTGCATATTTTTATTTCAATCCAGTTGGTTTGATATGCCAGATTTCCTTACAATACTCACGGATCGTTCGATCGCTTGAGAAATATCCTGATTTTGCAATATTGATCAAGCAAGATCTTGCCCAGCCTGCGCGGTCAAGATATCTTCTTTCAATTTCTCTTTGAGCACTTTCATAACTGTCAAAATCCGCAAATAACATATATTCATCATTATTAAAGCTTAGATCCTCATAGATCTTGCGATAATCATTGACATCATGAACCCAAGGACCATTTCTCAATGACTCATAGATGTCACGCAAACGTCCATCATTATTCAAGTAATTATTGTAATTATAGTAAGCTTTCATTTCTTTGATCTGCTCAACGGTCAAGCCAAAGATCACATCATTGCCGCGGCCTACCAATTGATCGATCTCCACATTTGCACCATCTAAAGTCCCTATGGTTATGGCACCATTCATCATAAATTTCATGTTGCCAGTTCCGCTAGCTTCTTTTCCGGCTGTGCTGATCTGTTCGCTGACATCAGCAGCGTTCATCAAGATCTCTGCAATCGATACATTATAATTTGGAATAAAAACTACTTTCAGCATCTGATTCACGCTTGGATCATCATTGATGATCATACCTAAGCGATTGATCAGCTTGATCACTTGTTTAGCAAACGTATAGGCAGGCGCTGCCTTCGCCGCAAAGATAAAGGTACGAGGATAGATCTTAAAGTTAGGATCGCTCTTCAAACGCTGATACAAATAAATGATATGGAAAACATTTAGCAATTGGCGCTTATACGCATGCAAGCGTTTAGCTTGAACATCAAAGATGCTGTCCGGATTAATTTCAACCCCACAAGTTTTCTTGATGTAATCAGCCAAGATCACTTTTCGTTCACGCTTTACCTGCAAAAAATTATTTTGTAGTTGTTGGTCATCAACATGTTCCATTAGATCGATGATCTTATCAAAATCTTTATGGTAAGCTGTACCAATGGTTTCATCAAGCAGCTTGGTCAACTGTGGATTTGAATACAATAGCCAACGGCGATGAGTAATACCATTGGTCTTGTTATTAAAGCGCTCTGGATACATCCTGACAAAATCCTTGAAAACATCATTCTTGATGATATCGCTATGGATCTTAGCAACTCCATTGATGCTGTGCGAACCTACGACGCTTAAGCTTGCCATGTACACCTGATCTTCTTTGATGATCGAAACGCGCTGCAAAAGATAATATTTATCTGGGAATTTTTCTCTAACTTCCTGACACCAGCGGCGATTGATCTCTTCAATGATCATATAGATGCGTGGCAGCAAACGTTTGACATATGATACCGGCCATTTTTCCAACGCTTCAGCCAAGACCGTATGATTGGTATAAGCCATGGTATTTACCACGATTCGCCATGCATCTTCCCATTCATATTGATGCTCATCCATCAATATACGCATCAATTCTGGGATAGCTAATGCTGGATGCGTATCATTTAATTGAATGGCAATCTTATCAGCAAAATTGTCCATCGTTCCATAATTACGCAGATGCTGCTTAACGATGGCCTGCAAGCCCGCACTTACAAAGAAATATTGCTGCTTCAAGCGTAAGATACGGCCATCTTCCGTTGAATCATCAGGATATACGTTCAAACAAATTTCTTCTAATTCTTCTAAATAATGGCGGAAATCTTTATTTTTAGGCAGATCTTCGCTTGGCTCAGCGCTCCATAAGCGTAAAGTATTAGTTTGACGGTTATTAGCTCCAACAACTGGTACATCATAAGCTATAGCTCTGACCGCTTCACAATCGACATGATTAAAGGTCATCTTGCCTTCAGGGGTCATCTCGCCCATTTCGACCCGTCCCCAAAACTTTACATCAAAAGAATGCTTAGGCTTACGAACCTCCCAAACATTTCCAATTTTCAGCCATTGATCAGGTACTTCGATCTGATTGCCATCATCATCGATCAATTGTTTGAACAAACCATATTTATAACGAATACAGTTACCATGTCCCGCATAGCCCTGACTTGCCAAGCTATCTAAAAAGCAAGCTGCCAAACGGCCAAGTCCACCGTTTCCTAATCCAGCATCGCTTTCAACATTTTCTAATTCATTGATATCAATGCCTAGATCTGCTAGCCCCTCTTTTACGATATCATAAATACCTAAATTCATCAGGTTATTGGTCAGCAAACGTCCCATCAAAAATTCCATTGAAAAATAATACATGGTCTTTTCTTGGTTATCGCTGACGATATATTTTGAATCTTTCCAATTTAGGCTAACATAGTCTCTGATCATATAACCTAAAGTTAGATATTTTTCGGTCAAATGTGAATCCTCTACCGGACGGCCAAAAACTGATTCAACCTTCCATGCAAATTCTTGCTTGAATTCTTCCTTGTTTTTAAACATTCGTTACTTTTTTCCTTTCCTTGCGTTTTTTACAAATTAACATCACACCACCAAATGGTGCAACATCGATCGTAATATAATCTTCCCCTTTTTTACGATCATGCTTGCTTTGAACCGGTTTGAAATTGCACATGTTGCAACCACCATAGATATCTCTTTCAGAATTCAACAATTCCGTATAGGTACCTTTATATGGAACCTTTAATCTAAATTGTGCTCTAGATACCGGAGTCATGTTCAAAACTGTTACGATGCATTCATCATCTGCTTCTCGATAATAGCTATAGATGCTTTGTTCGTTGTTGTCCGGATCGATCCATTTAAAGCCCTTATAGTCATAATCATATTTATACAATGATGGATACTGTGAATAGATCCGTGATAGATCGCTGAAATATCGCAAGAAAGCATCATGTGCCGGATAGGTCAGCATGAACCAATCAAGTTCTTTCTTCTCATCGAATTCTCTAAACATCGCCAATTCATTGCCCATGAAATTAAGCTTTTTGCCTGGATGTGTAAACATATACATATATAGCGTTCTAACCTGAGCAAATTTTTCGCCATATAATCCCCACATCTGATCGATGATCGTATGTTTGCCATGCACGACTTCATCATGGCTAAGTGGCATCAAAAAACGCTCAGAATAGAAATATGCCATCGAGAATGTTAATTTGTTATGTTCCCATTTGCGATAAACCGGATCTTTCTTGAAATAATTCAAGGTATCATTCATCCAGCCTAGATCCCATTTATAGTCAAAACCTAAGCCGCCATCCAAAGTTGACCAGGTTACCTTAGGGAAATCAGAACTATCTTCCGCAATCAGCATCAATCCATCATACTCTTTGCTTAGATAGTAGTTCATCCTTCTGATAAAAGCCAAAGCTCCTTCATTGGTACCGCGATCCTTATTGCCTTCCCAATAGATCAAATTGCTAACCGCATCGATCCTGATACCATCGATATGGAAGATATCGCACCAGAAACTACCCGCTGACATCAAGAAAGAACGTACTTCTTCTTTCCAAAGGTCAAAGTTGCATGTTCCCCATTGGCTGTTGGCATCATTCTGATTAGCATATTCAAATAATGGCTGACCATCAAACAAGCGCAGTCCATGGTCATCTTTGACAAAATGCACCGGAACCATATCCATTATAACACCAAGTCCCTGACGATGGCACTCATCAACAAAATAAGCAAAGCCTCCAGGCGATCCATAACGGCTCGTACAAGAATAATAACCACTAGCTTGATAGCCCCAAGAGCCATCAAACGGATATTCATTAAGCGGCATCAATTCGATATGGGTAAAGCCATGTTCCAAACAATATGGGATCAATTCTTTAGCCAATTCTTCATAACAATAATGTGTCCCATCTTCCTTTAGCTTCCATGCACCAGCATAAACCTCATAAATATTAACTGGCCGATCAAAATTTTTGGTTCGCTTTTTCATCCAAGTTTTATCATGCCATTTAAAATTGAAGCAATCATATACGATGCTAGCTGTATTTGGCCTTAATTCGCTATAAAAAGCAAATGGATCAGCTTTATCAAAAGTACGGCCGCTATTATCAACGATGCGATATTTATACATATCGTATGCTTTGACACCAGGAATAAACAAACTATATACCCCGCCGTCACTTATCCTATCCATCTGATATCCTTCATCCTGCCAATCGTTAAATGATCCGACCACGCTTACCTTGCGGGCATGCGGTGCCCAAACGGTAAAACGCACTCCCGCTTTGGATTCTTGCGCAAAGTGTGCCCCAAAAGCACGATATGCATTTATGCAATGACCGTGATGAAAACTTTCAATTATCTTATCTTCCATAAAATACCTCTTTCATATCTGAAAACGTTATCACTATAATATATTATAATACAAAGCCTAAAAAGATAAAACCTTTTTAAAAAAGCTGTGAAGTGAAAAGGTAAATTCCACTTTAGAAGGAACAAAGTAGAAATTAGTCTTCATAAAGTTCAACTTGAATTTACTCTTGCAGACTAGTAAATTA
>CASGCC010000041.1 GCA_949299585.1 uncultured Bacillota bacterium
CATTTTTATGTAGAGCCATCACAAACAACACTTTAAAGCAAAGAGGTCTAGTATCATTACTAGACCAATATCAGTTAAGACATATTTAGTATGGATTTGAACCGCCGTATGCCGGACGGCTTGTACGGTGGTGTGAGAGGACGATAATCAAATTAATTGATTATCTCCTACTCGATTGCCATATAATTAATGATGAAATAGCAACGATGGCAAGACATAGCTGGGAGGCAAAGATGCTGGCCCAAACTCCATTTAATTGCCATTGCAATGGAAGCAAATAGGAAAATATCAGAACTAACAATGGTTCAAGAAAGATCAAAAGATAGGCATAACCATTTTGCTTAGCAGCATAAAAGTAAGCTGTTATGGTTTTGATGATGCCGATAAATATGCAGGTATAGGCAAAAAACGGGAAGATGGTGATAAAATCTTTTCCAACATCATAGCTTGTGCCAAAAACTCTAGGAAATGCTGATTGCTTAGCAATCAATAAAAATGTTAATATGCTGCCAAAAATAATGGTGAAAATTAAACCGATCTTTAGATATTTTTGGGCTTCATTTATTTTGTTTAATCCAATGGCGCGGCTGATCAGCGGTTGTAAGCCTTCGCCTATACCTTGCATAAGCAGCTGCGCAATATAGTAGACATAACTTATCAAGGCATAGATAGCAATGGCATGATCATGTCCATATAAAGCTAGCTGACGATTCATGATCACAAGGATGATATTTGCGCAGATGCTGATGCCAAAAGGAGAAATTCCGATCTTTGTTATTTGCTTGATCAAAGAAAGATCAGGCACAATAATGATAAAGTTTAAGAATAATCCACGCTTTTGTAGATAAATGAGCAAAAGCAGCGCGGTTAGGGCTTGTGAGGTGATAGTTGCTAAAGCAGCGCCACTAAGACCAAGATCCAAAGGGAAGATGGCGATATAATCAAGGATGACATTAGCGATACAGCCAGTACACATGGCAAACATTGCCATCATCTGTCCTTCGAAGTTTCTTACGATCGGGCTTAGTGCCGTACCAAGCATATTAAAAAAGATCCCGAAGATTACGGTCTGGATATAAGTTGTTGCATAAGGCATGATTGCCGGGCTAGCTTTGAAAAAAATAAGGATCGGTTGATGAAAAAGCTGGAAAATGATCATCATGATGAGGCTAGAAATGGTGATCAGTACCAAACAGTTGCCAAGGATCTTGCGCTGAATCATCTCATCATCTTTGTGCAAAGATAATAAAACTCCACCAGCCATGCCAAAGCCTGCGCCTAATGCAAAGATGATGGCAGGAAGCGGATAGGCAATGTTAATTGCGGATAATCCGGCATCTCCTAATTTTTGTCCGATGAACAATCCGTCAATTATGGCATAAATGCCGCTGAAAGCCAACGCAAACATCGTTGGGAATACATGCTTACAAAATTTTTTGATCATAGCTGTAGTATATCATATGTAGACTTTTTTTTCATGGTTAATAGTTGACACTGGTATAAAACAATGCTAGCATTACAATGATTTTAAAGAGGTAAGATTAAGTGACGCTAGATAAAGGAAGCATCGGCCAAAGTTATAAGGTTGAGGATATTAGGCTGGATGATAAATTAACAAAACATTTACAAGCCATAGGGATGACCAAAAATGTGAAGGTAACGGTCTTGAATAATAAGCACCATGGAACCATGATCATCAAGGTCAGACAGGTTAGGTATGCTTTAGGAAAACATATAAGCAATAAGATCGAGGTGGTCCCATGTCAAGAAGCCTAAGGATCGGGTTTATTGGTAACCCAAACTGCGGGAAGACCACGTTGTTTAATGCATATACCGGGGCAAATTTAAAGGTGGCAAACTGGCCGGGGGTAACGGTAGAGAAAAAAGAAGGTCATTATACATTTCAAGGGGTGATTCATGATCTGATCGATCTGCCTGGAACGTATAGTTTAACATCATATACGATGGAAGAGATCGTTGCTCGTGACTACATCATTAGCGATGAAGTCGATGTCTTGGTAAATGTCGTTGATGCTTCAAACTTAGAGCGTAACCTATATTTAACACTGCAGCTTTTAGAATTGAATAAACCAATGGTCATTGCCTTGAATATGATGGATATCGTCGAAAAAAGAAAAATGGAGATCGATATGCATCGCTTGCCGGAGATGTTAGGGGTGCCAGTGGTCAGCGTATGTGCGCGAAAACGGCAAGGATTGCAGAGCTTGATGCATGCGGTCATCCATCACCAAGATAAAAAAGCTTCGGATCCTTTGATCCATGAACATAAGACCATAAGTTTGCATCGTCATGATCATCATGCGGAATATGCTATGGTATATCAGGATAAGATGGAAGATCTTATAGATGAAATAAGCGAACAATTAAATGCCAAATATCCTGAAATTAGTAATCTTCGTTATCATGCAATCAAATATCTAGAAAATGATCAGGAAATTCGAAAGAAATATCCGCTAGATAAAAATTATATCAGTTACGAAAGCGAGATCATAAATGAAAAATATGATTTTATCGAAGAGATAATTCATGAATGTTTGATCAATAAAGAAAAAGCAGCCCAATTTACGGATCGTATCGATAGGATATTGACTCATCGTGTTTGGGGCGTATTATTATTTTTACTGATCATGGCGCTGGTTTTCTTTTTAACATTTACGATCGGTGACATATTCAGCGCTTATGTTGAGCAATTTATCAGCTTGATAAATACAGGATTGCAGAATATGTTGGCTAAGTGGCAGGTAAATGAGCTTTTGAGGATGTTGATCGGTGAAGGAATTATTGCCGGGGTCGGGGGAATCATTACTTTTTTACCCAATATCATCATCTTATTTTTAGCTTTGGCTATATTAGAAGATAGCGGATATATGTCAAGGGTTGCCTATGTGATGGATGATATCATGAGTTCTTTAGGCTTGTCAGGCAGAGCATTCATCCCATTGCTGTTGGGCTTTGGATGTAGCGTGCCTGCAATCATGGCAAGCAGAGCATTAGAGAGCAAGAAAGATCGCTTGAAGACCATGCTGATCACGCCTTTTATGTCATGCAGCGCCCGTTTGCCAATTTATATCTTATTTTCACAGATGTTTTTTGGAAGTTATGCCATGTTAGCAGCATATTCAATGTATCTTTTAGGGTTGATCGTTGCAATTATCGTTGCCTTTGTCTTGCACTTGGTCGATAAAAGAAAAAATGAAAATCCGCTTTTGATCGAATTGCCGGAGTATAAAATCCCTAGTATTCGCACGGTATTCATTTATGTATATGAAAAGGTCCTTGATTTTTTGACCAAAGCAGGAACGACGATCTTCATTGCTAGCATAATCATGTGGATATTGCTGAATTTTTCCTTTGATGGATATACTGCTGATATGAGCGTCAGTTTTGCGGCAATGATCGGAAAAGCAATCGTGTGGTTATTCGTACCGATTGGTTTGGGCTTTTGGCAGATAGTGGTTGCAATCATAGCGGGCATCAGCGCTAAAGAGGTCGTTGTTAGCAGCAGTGCCGTTTTGTTTGCCATCGGCAATATTAATTCTACATCGGGCATGGCTTTGATGAGCGAAAACTTGGTAGCTTTGGGATTTACAGCGTTGAATGCATACTGTCTAATGGTTTTTTGCTTATTATATGTGCCGTGTTTTGGAACGATAATGACGATAAAAAAAGAAAGCCAAAGCTGGAAATTTACCTTGAGCGTTGTTTTGTTTCAACTTGCGGTAGCATGGGTAGTTACTTTTGTTATCTATCAAATTGGTGATTTATTTCTGTAATGTAAATATTTTCATAAATATTTTCAATAAATTTACAAATAAGCATTGACAAATAATTGTAATGCGCTTATAGTTATTATAAATTCTAAGAACAAAAGAGTATTTTGATCAAACCTTCAGCGAGTTTAGAACTGGTGTAAGCTAAACAGGTCAATGTTCAAAAGAACCGCATTTGGGAGAAGTTTATCTGAAAATGATAGTAGGATAGAACGTTGTTGGCGTTAACAAGCAGAGGTGGTCAAAATATTTTTTGACAATTAGAGTGGTACCGCGATCATTAGTCGTCTCTTTCAAAGAGACGGCTTTTTTTATAGGGGGGATTCATATGGAAAGCGGTGGCCGACGATAGATCAAAAATAGCATTAAAATTAAATTATATTAGAAAGAAAGAGGAAAGAGAAAATGAAAAAATTAATGATGACACTTTTAGCGATGATGATGCTGGTTGGCTGCGCATCAACCGAAACCGTAGATATGAGCCAAAATACCCCAGATCAATCAGCTGCAGCAACAAATAGCACCACAGCTACGACTAATAGACTGGAGCAGATCCTGGACAGCGGCAAGCTGATCGTCGCTACTTCTCCCGATTATGCGCCAATGGAATTTATTGATAGCAGCAAGTCTGGCCAAGATCAATATGTAGGCAGTGACATCGAATTGGCAAAATATATTGCGGAACAGTTGGGTGTTGAGCTTGAGATCAAAGCAATGGATTTTGGCATGGTATTAAGTTCGGTAGATCTAGGACAATCGGATCTAGCAATTGCTGGTTTAGGTTATGAGCCAGAAAGAGAAGAGAATTTTGAAATGTCGCTTGGTTATAATCAAACCGGAGAATCAAGCTGTCAAGGTTTGATGGTCAAGACTGATGAGTACGATGAATATCAAAGCTTAGATGATTTTGCTGGCAAGAAGATCATTGCTCAGTCAGGTTCTTTGCAAGAAAGTTATGTAAATAGCCAGCTTCCTGAAGCTGATCTGCAGTTGGTAACTACATTAGATCTTGCGGTCATGAGCTTGCTTAGTGATAAAGTAGATGCTTTTGCTTGCAGCTGTGACCAGATGGAAGCATATGAAAAGAACTATCCAGATATCAAGATGAGCGCTGTGCAATTTGATACGACGGTTGAAGATAGCTATAGCGGAAATATCATCCTTATTCAAAAGAATCAGACCGAATTGCTAGAAAAGATCAATGAAATTATCCAAGAAGTAAATGACTCAGGAATCTATCAGCAATGGAGCAACGATGCAAAGGCGTTGGCTGCTGAAATGGGATTGGAGTTTGAAGATTAATCATGGGAAGCAATCAAACGATATTAGAAGTTTTTATTAAAAATTATCCGTTGTTTATGCAAGGTTTGATGGGAACCTTGCAGCTTGCCTTTATAACCGTTTTATTTGGAACTGTATTTGGGTCGTTGATCGCAATAGCAAGAATGTCTAAGCTTAAGATAATAAATTTTATCGTTGGCGCTTATGTCGAGATCATTCGTGGAACACCTATCTTGGTCCAATTATATATTTTCTATTTGTTTTTACCTATGGCGTTTACCGCTTTGAGCAATATCAGCGAATATTGGTTCGTTGTTGGAGCCTTGATCATGAACAGCAGCGCCTATGTTTCAGAAATCATTAGAGCAGGGATCCAAGCTGTAGATCATGGTCAAACGGAAGCAGCTAGATCGTTGGGCATGTCAAGCAAGAATACGATGCTGCGCATCGTTTTGCCTCAAGCAATCAAAAATATCCTTCCAGCATTGGGAAATGAATTTATCATGATGATCAAAGAAACTTCGTTGGCATCGGTATTTTTCATCAATGAGCTGATGTGTACGCAAAAGATCCTGCAAAGTTCGCAATATCTGGTTTGGCAGCCATTGTTCATCGTTGCAGCAATATATTTTGTCGTAACATATGTATTAAATCAACTTGTTAAATTTTTAGAAAGAAGGTTGAGCGTCAGTGACTAATGAAGTAATCATCAAAGTCGAAGAACTGGTTAAAAATTTTGGCAGCTTGCATGTGCTAAAAGGAATCAATGAGGTAATCCACCAAGGCGAGGTTGTTAGCATCATCGGACCTAGCGGATCGGGAAAATCAACCTTTATTCGCTGTTTGAATTTGTTGGAAAAGCCTACTAGCGGTAAGATCATCGTTGAAGGCGTCGACATCAATAGCAAAGGGGTTAATCTTGATCTGCATCGTCAAAAGATTGGAATGGTATTCCAGCATTTCAATGTCTTTCCGCATTTGACGGTAATGGAAAACATCACTATCGCTCCTACCTTGGAGAAAAAGCTTTCTAAAGAAGCTGCACAGCAAAAAGCGCTTGAATTATTACAGATGGTAGGTTTAGAAGATAAAAAAGATTAATATCCGCTCAAATTGTCAGGAGGTCAAAAACAGCGTTTGGCAATTATTAGGGCTCTTGCGATGGAACCTGATGTGATGCTGTTTGATGAGCCAACAAGTGCCTTAGATCCAGAAATGGTAAAGGAAGTATTGAATGTTATCAAAAAACTGGCTGATGATGGCATGACATGTGTCATCGTAACGCATGAGATGGGTTTTGCGAGATCCATTAGTGATAGAGTATTGTTTATGGATGATGGTATCATTCAAGAAAGCGGAACGCCGGAAGAAGTTTTTGATCATCCAAAGAATCCGCGGACGATAGAATTTTTAGGTAAGGTGTTATAATATGAAAACAACGTTTAAATATGATCATTATTTTGATTATGCAACAATTAAAGAATATTGTACGTTCTTTGCTAAAACTTATCCAGATCTGGTAAAGATGGAAACGATCTTAACTACAGTTAAACAAAAAGATGTTTTAGCTATGACCCTAACAAATCAAACAACGGGAAATGCCTTAGCTAAACCAGCAATTTATATCGATGCTAATACCCATGCTGGTGAAGTGTGCGGTTCCATGGCAGCGATGCATACCATGGACTATCTGCTGACAAATTATGCTGAGGATCCAAATGTTAAGAAATTATTAGATGAATATACTTTCTATATCATTCCAAGAATTACGGTTGATGGCAGCGATATTTATCTAAAGACGGCTTATAATTTGCGTAGCGCTGATCGGGAATATTTAAAAGAAGATGAAGGTATTTACCAAGATGATCTTGATAATGATGGTTTTATCAGGATGATGCGTATACCTAATCCATTTGGTAAATGGAAAAAAGATCCTGATCATGAATTAGCTATGATCCATCGGGCTCCGGATGATATTGATGGCGAATTTTATGATGTGTTCATTGAAGGCTTGATGGAAAATGGTCAAGGCATTGATTTGTTTGAACAAAGAAACAAATGGGGACTTGATTTTAATCGAAACTATCCTTATGGCTGGTTTGGAGAGCATCGTCAAAAAGGAGCAGGAGCATACCCCTTGAGCAATCCTGAAAATAAAGCGGTCGTTGAATTTGTGCTTGCTCATCCTAATATAGGAGCAGTATTGACCCATCATACTAGCGGTGGGGTAATATTATATCCGCCAGGAACAGTCAGCGAAAAAGCAGCAAATCAAGATGATATCAAGATGTTAAAAGAAATAGGTGCAATGTGTACCAAAGAAATGGATTACCCATGCATCAATATCTTTGATAATTTTAATGATGATCAGGAATTTTTCCCTTCAGGTGCCTTTGATGACTGGTGTTATCAAGAACAAGGCATCTTGGCATATACATTAGAATTATGGGATCTGCGTAAGAAATGTAATCAACCAGTTGATTGGTTCGATAATGCTGTTGAAACACCACAGAAAAAATTGGAAGTATTCAAGGCAATGATCGAGTTTGCAAAAAAAGAAGATCTAGATGTTATAAAACCTTGGACAAAGATCGAACATCCACAATTTGGTGAAGTTGAGATTGGTGGTTTAGCCAGCAAGTTTTTTATTCAAAATCCTCCATGCAAATTTTTATGGCATGAAGTGGAAAATGCTACCCGTTTTACCTTACGTTATGCCAAGAGCTTGCCAAAGTTGACGATATGTGATCATGAAGCAATCAAGCTAGGAGATAACACTTATAAGATCGATATCATCCTTGCCAATAAAGGATATCTTCCTACTTATATTTCACAAGAAGCAAAGAAAATAAACAAGGCTAAGCCAATCAAAATAAGCGTTTTAAACTGCCAGACCTTAGAAAAGAATATCCAGCAACTTGATGGTTTATCTGGGTATAGCTTGACTGATAGTGATTATAATTATTATGGCAATATCAATACTCAAGGACATAATGTCATCAAGACCAAGGTTAGTTTTATCATTAAAAGCGATGCCCAAAATGTTGAGGTAGTAACATTTAGTGAAAAAGCTGGGAAAGCGACCTTAAATATCAAGCTTCCTGAATGATCGATGAAAAAAGATAAAAGCTTTCAGTTATTAAAGTATAAAGATTTAGATGATAACGCAGTTTATGATGGCTTATTTCAAGATGATACGATCAAAGCAGCGGCCATTAATTATTATGGATGTCGTTTTATCAATTGTGATCTAAGTTTTCAAAAATTTCCTAAATGCGATTTCATTGATTGCGAATTTATCCGCTGTAAAGCAAATAATAGCGATCTTAGCAATATATATTTTAAGCGCTGTACTTTTAGCAACTGTCAGCAAGCAGGGATGATCTTTGATGGAGGCTATGGTGAACAACTTACCTTTGAAGATTGCATGCTTAGCTATCTAAGCATATCCAAGGCTAAGATCAAAAAAATCATATTTAAAAATTGCCTTATGAATGAAGCTTTATTTAATGAAAGCTCACTAAATGAAGGTGAATTTATGAATTGTCAGCTGATTGATTCTTCTATGATCCATTGTGAAATGCAAGATACCGATATTTCTTCAAGCAATATCGCAAAGATAAAGATCACGCCTGATTGCTTGAAAGGCTTGATCGTTTGTGAGGAACAGGCAGTAGCTTTGGCTAGGCTTTTAGGTATGAAGGTCATTACTTGATATTTCACTAAATTTTCATGTTGTATACATAATGGTTACACAATGATTTAATATAATATCAGTGTCAGTAGATGACTTATATTTTCTTTCCTAAATCTATAAACATGGAAAAAGCTCTTAGGAGCTTTTTTCATTGTTTGATGATCAAATTACACAAAACTTTCACTTAAGCAACATACTATAGACACAGATTTCATATATACTATAATCATCAAACAAGAACACAATGTTTGATGAATAATTTCTTTCCCCCCGTTTCTAAATGTTTTGAAGATGAGCTCGTATGAGCTTTTTCTTTTTACATCAAAAGACTATTGTCTATTTTAAATGATTGAGATTTTAGCTATAATTAACGCAAAGAGAGGATCATTTATGTTTTTTAGAGCAATCGTTTTGTTTTGCGGTTTGTCAATGGATAGCTGTATCGAGATAATGGAAAAAGGAGCTACTTTGAAAAAGGTAAGCTGGCGACAAAATATCCTATATCCTTTGACATTTGCTTTAGTAAATATGTTTTTTTTAGGTATAGGTTATTTTTTGGCATATTTGCTTAGCAGTGTCATCGTCATTAAGACCTTAGCAATTTTTGCCATTGTTATTTTGATATGTGAAGGTGTTTATTTTTTAAAAAAAGGCTTTAGCAGAAAAATATTTATCGAGCACTTAGACAAAAATTTCAATTATCAGATGTGTTTGAAAAAAGCCGCGTTAACAAGCATAGATAATTTTTTGTGTGGAATTAGCTTGAGCTTGATAGGCGTAGATTTTAATGAGATCATCTTGATCGGAGCGATAATATCTTTTTTGATCTATGTATTGGGTATTAGAGTAGGGTATATATATGGTGCTCGCTGGCAAAAAGGTTTGGATATCATTGAAGGAATATGCCTGATTGCTTATGCGTTCATTAAATTGGTAGGTTGTGGCTTATGGTAAATCGAAAATCAGCGATGAAGATCAATTTATGTGAATCTTTAAGAGAAATCATGCTGAAAAAACCGTTTGAAAAGATCACGATCAAAAATATCTGTGATGAAGCAGGAGTCATCAGGGCTACTTTTTATAATCATTTCGAAGATAAATATGATTGTTTGAATGCCATTGTAGCAATGGATATCGTTGATGATTTGCCGGATGATAAGGTCGATATCGATACGATGTTTAAGGCGTTGGCAGACAATAAGTTGTTTTACCGCATTGCTTATCGGGTGGAAGGTCAAAATAACTTTAAAGATATGATGGTAGATAACATTGCCTTGATCATTAAGCATATTTTTAAAAATCGAAGGAATACTTATTTAAATGAAGAGTTTTCCGATCTTTTCTTAGCACGTTATTATGCTACCTTGATTGAATTATATGTACATGAATGGATCTTTTCAAATGATAATTTTAGTTTTGATAAGCTTAGATTATTGCTGGGTAGCAGCTTTTATGATTTTGTTAAATGATGATAAGATCATGATGCGTTGATAAAAATAGCCATCAAGTAAAGACTTGGTGGCTATTTGAATATTATGCAAACGTAAGATGCTGAATTTTTAAATTATTTCTATCTTGCCCCGGTATTTTTTTAGATAGGCATTGTTGACGCTATCTCCGCGATCTAGGTTTCCGCTGACCCAAATTGGTGGGTCAAAATTGTGATCTGCCATGATCTGAATAGCTTCGGCTATGATGCCGATCAAAACGGTCATGGTAACGACCGTAGATGTCGAACAAAATTTTTCCGAGATCCTTGGGTCTTCTAAAACTGCATCTCCTTTGATCGAGCAGGTGTCTAAGACGATATCAACGACATCTTTAAGCAGTTTGCCGCTGGAATGCCTAGAAGTAACATTGTTGGAATAATTTAAGCCGGTAGCACCGATCACGCACATACCTTTCTTTTTTGCAGCCATGGCCATTTCGATGCCAGCTGGATTTCTGCTAGAGATACTAATGATAAGCATCGTATCATTTGGTGTTGTGTATGCGCTATCCAGTACGGTTGCTGCAAAACCTTCGGTCCTTTCCATTAATTGTGAATAACGAGCTTTAGGATAAATATTATAATGAGGGATCATGATGGCGTTGATTGGTACCAGTCCTCCGGTCCTAAAGCATAGCTCTTCACCAAACATTTGGGAATGTCCGCAGCCAAAAACATGGACGATGCCATCATTCATCACGGTATTAGCGATCTGTTGGGCACATTGTTCGATGATATCTTCCTGTTTAAGCGCTTCTTCTAATTGTTGTTGCATGATATGAGCAAATTCTTGGTATCTTTTCATGTTATTTACCATCCTTTAATGATAATATACGCTAAAAAAAAGCATCCTGCAATAGGATGCTTTTACATGTCAAATGGTGCCGACTATAGGATTTGAACCTACGACCTACGCGTTACGAGTGCGTTGCACTACCACTGTGCTAAGTCGGCAACTAAGCAATTAATTGCTCAGCTATATTATTATATCAT
>CASGCC010000042.1 GCA_949299585.1 uncultured Bacillota bacterium
ATAATGGTTTGCTAATTCGACCAAAAAACCGCTGTGATATATCGGATAAATCTTCATTGCCTATTTTTCCTTTCTTGCTTTATTTTATCAAGAAATCTTTTTTGCAACAATCCAAATGCGCTTATCAGCATCATGTTCATAACAAGTCTGCAAGATGACCATTTTATCTGCAAAGCTTGGCTCATGATATGATGTCTCAAGCTTTGCATAACTTTTCAATCGCTCATACCATGTTTGCCAAGCTGTTAACGATGCAAATTGGGTCTGCATGATCTGTTGATCTTCAACATCTACCAGCAAGCTCATGCAGATACCATAGCTTTCTTTATGATCTTGATAGATCAGTTCAAATTTATCATGACGTTCAAATTCATCTTGATCTAACAACGATGCCAATGGCGAAAACATTGCGTTATGATCATAATAAACATTATGCCCATATATAAACATGATCTGATCAGTATTTTGATACCTTGCATCAACAAAAGCCGTGCCTTGTGAACTATAGCTACCATCAAAAGCGTGCTGAAGATAATATGCATTATCTATCCCTTTGACGATAGGTTCGCTGATAAAACCATCATCAAAACTTAGAATAGCAAATAGATCAGGATTGATCTTCGCCAACGCTGCAAAAGCATCTTTCCTTTCATCGATCATCTTTTGGAAGCTTTGCTCTTTATTCCTTTCTTGATCGATCCGTTTTTGTTCATTGATGAGATATGTGGAAGTTGATATCAGAAGCATCCAAGCCATGATCATCATTAGTTTTATCAACGACTTTTTTTGTTTATTATCCATGCACCTATCCATATCAACAAGATAACTACACCATAATATGGTCGGCTAAAGCCTTTGCCGCCAGTCGGTAAAACATCGGTACCGATTGCTACATAATGAATGATCTTATTGGTCGGCTGTTGCGGATGATGGAAATCTTCGCTATCGATTGCTGCTGGTCTTACATTTGATAATTCATAAAAAGCTTGATTTGCGATCACTTGACCATCACGACATTCATCACTAACGATCACGCTAAAGCTTACGCTTCTTGTTTCCTTAGGTTTTAGATCGTGCAATATAAAATACAATTGATTTGCAGTGCTATCAAGCTGACACAAGTCATTTTGGTCATCATATTTTATGCTTTGATTATCCAGCATCGTTCCTTGAGGGATCGCATCAGCTAATGTTATATAGTTAGCTGTTGTTTGCGAAGGATTGGTTATCGCTAAAGTATAGGTGATCTTACGACCTCGACCAACAAGATTGCCTGCTTCAATATCGGCTTTTTTTATCACTTCAATCTTTGGTTCATAGACATTATGGATGACCAGATTGCTTTTATTGGTCAACAAATCTTGTTTTTCTTCATCCGAAAGATCTTTGCGAGCCGATGCGCCATATGAAGCATAATTGATGATCTGTGAACATGAGCTTTCTTTATCAACTTTGACCACAAATGATAATGTTAAGGTCGTATCTGGTGGCAGATCCATTATCTCCCAATAGATATCATCGCCAATTTGCTTGCAAGTAACCTTTTCTATTTCCGCAATTCCCACCAGAGCGGTGGAAGATGGAATCTGGTCATGAACGATGATATATCTTGCGGTCGTCTTTGCAGTATTTTTTACTTGTAGATCATAGCGTATCGTTTCTTCACGATGAACATAGCTATCGTTTTGGGGCTCAGCTTGCTTGTTTAAAACAACCATTTGTTCATCTTCTTGATCTACTTCATGAAGATAATGAACGGTCTTGTTGGTTTGTTCTATTGGATCTTTAGCCAGTATTGCTTCGTCTGGTTCTAGGGTAAAGGCTTCATAAAGTGCAGCTCTTTCGATTTTAGCATCATATGGGGCATCTTTATTAACTTGAACCCCATAATATAGATCAACATCGCCTTTTGACGGAAGATCTTGGATCAGCCATTGAACATATGGTCTATCCGCATTTAGCTGATATGTGCCATCATGGGAGATGCTTTGTGGTATATATGCTGTATGTTCTGGCAAGTATTCACGAACCAATATATATTTAGCTTGACTATTGCCTATATTTTCTACATGTATCTTATAGATGATCGTATCTAAGATATCAACGACGCTGCCGCTTTTGGGATCAGCATCTTTAACAGCCGTAATGATCGGCTGTTTTCCTTCCAACGGATGAATGGTCGTATTAGATGGTTTATCAGGTGCTTCATCTTTAGTGCCTGCATATCCTAGATCTTCAAAACTATTTTCAAAATATGCCGTATTTACGATTTCATTTATGCCAGCGCTTAAAGGATCATTCACTTTGACCTTAAATGTCATTGTGACCTTTTTATCCGGTTCAATATCTGATGTAACACATTCGACAAAATACTTGTCATCAGCTGCAATATATTTACAACCACCAGAATTGCTAGGCGTAGGAAGCTCAGTAGCGTATTTAGATTTAGGCATATAGTATCCATTATAACCATCAGAATATTCGACATAATAGCCGGTCGTCTGCGAAGCAGCCCAGTCATTCCACCATGCCTGCGTGGAATAATAAGCCACGACACAATCTTCATTGCCGCCAGAATTATTTGGCTCGCCACTATTCCAGTGAGAATATTTTCCTATTGCTGAGCCTCGATTGGTTCCTTTCCACCATGCCTCTCCCTTTTCCGGACCAGTTACCCATTTCCAATATCCGCCAGTATATCTTGAGCCGATCCATCCTTCTTTCGTCGCAACCGAAGTTTGCAAAAAATTCATTTCTTCAGCGGAAGTAATGGTCGCTAGATAACCTTGCAAACCGGCAAACCACGAGGAACTTGCTTTACTGTTAGCGCTATTCCAATTATATGCTCCGCTGACATATTGATAAAAATGAATGACGCCTTCATCATCAAAACGTCCTATCATTGAAGAAGTATCAAATACATTTAGCACTATTTCGCCAACCGTTCCATATTCACCGCTAAAAAGTAATGAACTTAAATATTCTTTGATTGCTTCTTGGGTATTATTTTTTGAAACGTTAAAATATCGCACATTACCATTAACATTAAATTTGCTCCAGCCACTTGGAACTTCTTCAGCTACTAATGAAATATCACCCTTCCATGAAATTTGAAATGCTTGTGCTGCGTTTCCACTAGTTGTTTTAATATCTCCAATATTCGATAAATAATACTGCTTATTATTTAGATCATAATGAATATCAAATGATTCGCCATGTGAAAAAGCATATTTTTGATCTGATGCAGGATTATCCGTTATTAAATTTAAACTGCCATCAACAAAACTAGTACCAGCCGGAATTTCATCTTGAACCCTTAAATAATTGGATTTTACGGTTCCATTATTTATCAAGCTTACATTGTAAGTAATGATCTGCCCGGCATTAACCATCATACCATCAATTGGATCGCTGGTCTTTAAGGCATCGATCTTAACACCAACTACCTCATGTTTAATGGTATTGGTGATATTTGAATTCTTCATGACTAGTTCATCTTTGGTTAGATCATCAATTTTGCCTGCAAAATTATCATAATGAGCCTTATTTTCAATGAGCAAAGAACTATCGTCCATGATCTTAGCTGTTACCTTTACTTTAAAGGATAAAAGCGTAGTTTGATCTGGCACCAGTTCATCAATGACAAAACGCACATAATTACCATCTGCAATATACTGCCCTTGATAATTATGATCAACCCAGCTATAAGCTGTATTCTCCGGAATCTGATCCACAATAAGAAGATTATTGATGGTATTTTGGCCATCATTTTTAACCTTTAAATAATACGTTATTTCTTGATCATATCCTACTTGCTCACCAGATCGCGGATCACTATCCTTTACGATCGAATAGCTGATATAAGGATCTTTTCTTGCCCAGTTATCAATTGTTTTAGCATCGGTATCTTTGACCTTAGCTTTAAAGCTTACGCTGCTACTACTTTGAGGGGCAATCTCTAAATTCCAAGTAAGTTTCTTATCAGTAATTACTGGATCATGATCTTCGACGGATTCCACATATTCCAAATTATCGCTTAATTCATCCTCGATCGTTTTCTTGACCTTAACACCTCGTTTATTTTCATATGTTATTTGATAGGTTACGATATCTCCAGTTTTTAATTGTACGCCTTGATCACTTGTTTCTTTATCGATAACTTCATCATTGACCATGATGATATCTTTAATTGGTTCAAAAGATGGAACATAGTAAACATAATAAACTTCCTCTTTTAAATTCTTAATACCCTTAATGACATCATGATCATCATCAAATCTCACATAGCCCTCAATATCTGGTGATTGCTTTTCATACTCTGTACCACTTTTAAGATGAACGATGTATGGCTCTTTTAGATCTTCATGCGTTTCATGATCTTGGTAATATATCTTTAAAGTTGCATAGTCATAATAAACATTAATTACCACATCATGATCAGGCATGACTCCCTCAATTATTTTTTGATCTTCATCACTGACACCATAGCCATCAATCTCTGGTGAAGGCACTTGATAATCACTACCCAAAGTTACCATTTCTTGATATGGTTCATGAATAACTTGATCGGAATATTTATCTAAATAATTGATGGTAAGCTGATATTTATCAATTGTGACCAATTCAATGCTAGCTTTGGCATTTTCACCATCATCAAAGCCATAGGCATCTCCTACCCATTGATAATTTACTGGATCACCATTTTCCATCGTTCCATCAATTACAATGCTTTCATTGATGTAGCTTAAGCCGCCACCACCTGTTCCACCTCTAAGAACAAGACTAACATCATTAGCAGAGCTGCCACCATATAGACCACCGCCGCCACCACCTGATGACGAATTCTCATAAGAGGCATAATCCTGCCCAATACCAAATTGATAGTTTCCACCACTACCTATACCCCCACTGCTCGATCCACCAGTAGGATTATTTCCCCCGCTTCCACCGATCGATGTGATACAGGCATTAAAATTACAGTAATAATTTTGCCAAGAAGGTGCGAAGAAATCTTCTGCTCCGCCTCCGCCCCCTGCGATCATGATGATCTGATCTTGGGCATTTTGATAAGCATTTATTTCGCCATTGCCTTGTTCGCTTAAATAAACAGATGCCGCTCCACCTCCGCCTGAACGATAACCATAACTGGCGCCTAAGCCCTTTCCACCGCCATTATATGATCTTTTGCCTGACATATCATTACGGAAGCCTAAAGCTAGATAGATGGTTTGTCCTTGTTCTAAGTGGATGATGCCTTGGGTATATCCCCCTCCGCCCCCGATCCCCGTTGTATGCGGTACGCTTTGTTCATTGACTCCATATGTTTTAGATCCCATATCCGAATCACCATCGGCACCCCAAAGCTTGATCAAATAGTTTCCATTAACAGGGGCGGTAAATTCCTGGATACGTGCTTTGGCATTAAAATTCCACTGATCTCCTTCGTTGACACCATTAACCGTCATCAAAGAAATTTCTGGTTGAATCTGATTAGTCAATTCATGATACATCATTCCTAGTTCTATGCTAGCAACATCCGCTATCGTTAATCCTTCAGCTAATTTTAAGCTATATGATGTAACTTTTGTTATCGTGGCATTAAATACATCAACGATAGCAAAGTTACCGGTAGATCCTTGCAGAATATCTACAAAAGCTTTTTGAATCAGCTGTTTATCATTTTCATCATAAGCATGCTCAATGAACTTTGTCATCATGGCTTCATCATCCACATTTACTATTTTTACGATATGTTCTTTAGCCTGTGGATCACTTTGCAAAACCAAATCATCCAAAGATTTATTTAATTGCTGGAAATCTTGATCTAGCTCATTTCCGATCAAGATCATCATATTTTCGTCATGAGCGATCATTTCTAATACATCTTTCATTTCTGTTTCTTCGATAGCAGTTATGCTTGATTCATCACAATCTTGCGCCCATGGCTTAATGATATCTAAACTTAACCCTAATACTAGCATCAATATAAAGATAATCCATCTTTTCATCTTTTTTGCTCCTTGCTTCTATCAAAAAAGGCCAAAACCAAAATAACTATGATCGATAACACCCATATACAAAGCGCAAAATCGATCATGCTTTCAACCTTGGTATCTACCACATCATGATAGCTGCGCTCATTGATGATCGTTGCTGACACTTCCTGCTTTGCTATGATCGTTCCTTCATTTTGTTGATATATGGTCTTATACCCATCTTGATTTGCCTTTACCTCATAAACCTTGTATTCTTGGTTTGCTAAGACATCATAAATAACGACATCATTATCAACATTTACTAATAATTGCTGATGAGCGCTGATATATCCTGTTTGCCCATCAGCAAAGCGATAACGATATGTTCCTGGCGGGATCTCGATCATCATGGCAAATTTTTCATGACGATCAACCGCATTTCCGCTAGCTTTTTTGCTAATACGCAAATTACCACCCAAAACAGCTTTAGGTTCTACCGTTTGAGCTATATCGCTTTCGATCCCAGCTTTGGTCGCAGGCACACTGAGCAAAAATGGTTCAGCACACAAGTGATAATCAGCTGCGCTTTGCTCAATCCCTAAATATACGCCTGGTTCTAGATCATCAAAAATGATCTGACCTTGGTCATTTGTTATCTTTTCATATGCTTCAAGGCCTTTGATATTCATCACTTTTTGATGCGACTCATCCTGCTTGGTAAGTTCAAGATAATTTAAAACATCCTCAATCTTACTATCTTTATCGATCTTTAAGCCATCAACCAATGAAATGATCTTCAAACCATCGATCTTATCATCAGCTTCGCTGACGATCCGCGCTACTTTGACCAAGATCCAGCTTGAACCACTAACCGGAACCTTTTGCGCATTATCATCAAAATAATTAATGATGATCTGCGCTTTTTCATCATCTATGGCTGATGTTTCAAGCACCATCGGCCTTAATAACCAAAAACAAACCAACAGCAGCTTAAGCATCATTCATCCTCCTTTTTCGTATGATAAAAATAAACATTCCACCAAATGGAAGCAAAATAATGCCCCCAATTACCAGCATATGCTTCCATCGGCTATTTTCTAACATGATATTGCTGACAACTTTCTTATCATCCTCATAGCTTCGCTTTGCTCTTATCAATAAGCGATGGCTATTGATCCCATATGGAGTACAGGTATATAAAGTTATAAGATCTTCATTAGGGATGATCTGCAGATATTGATCGCACTCATCTGGCAACACCACTTTTATCTGTTCAACTTTATAACTATGGATCTCATCAAAAATCTTGATCTGAACTTCGTCATCGATCCTCAGTTCATCTAAGCGCGAAAAAAGCTCACTGCTTCGCAGACCGGAATGTGCAGCAACTACGGCATGCGTATCTTTGCCGCCACTAGGTAATGAAGTGCCATATAAATGCCCTGCCATGACCTGCAACGTATCATCCGCCGTTCCATGTCCTATAGGCAAATTAACATTGATCTTAGGAATGATAATAGCAGCTAATACATTTTCATCCTTCAAAGGCAAGGCTAGATATTCTTGATCATAGCCTAAGGCGGAACTATAACGATATTTACTTTCTTGTTGCTGAAGATAGATCATTTCATTATACTTTTGACAACGATCCTTGATTTCATTTAGCTTATTGTCATCAACATCATTTAAATGATCATCATATGCAGCTAGCCAAGATGTTTGAAAGATCCTTGCATAATGGTCACAAATATAAGGCCATACCAACAGCAAATATCCTAGATATATCCCTAGCAAACCAATGGTCAGCCACACCTTTTTCTTAATCCTTCTTTTTTTCATATATCTTTTTATTTAAGATGATCATAATTCCGCCAAAAATCATCACTACCCCAAATATCGTTGCAAGGATATTCACACCTTCACCACCTGTATGCAAAATGGCAATCGTTTCATTATTACGGATTTCAAATTTGGCAACACCTTGTGCTAACCCTTCGACAAGCATCATCTTATCTACGCCTTTGCTTTGTACCAATGCTTGCTGCAAGGTACCATCTTCAGGATAAGCTTTCTTCAATGTTACATAAATAGGATCACGCAATAGATTAAATCCAACAACTGTTGAAACTTCTTTGAATTCATACGTTCCATCATCTAATCCTTTGATGATCAGTTTACCTTTAGCATCAGGGTTGATCGTATCATTACCTGTTTCACCTTTATCTTGCAAATGATAGATACCTTCCGCTTCTTTGACAAAACACAATTTTTGATAGGCTCCATCGCTTTGTTGATAAGCTACTTTAAAGCTAACTTGACTGATATCATCAACTTCATGGCTAAAGCTTTTTTTGATATCGATCTCATAAGTATAGATCTTAATATCTTGGTTAGCAGCAAACTCTTTATCCGCTGATACGCTGGTTCCATAGGTTAAGGTAAAAACATTACTTTCTTCTTTTATATCGCCATTTGTTTTAACGGCATCTTTGGTCAACCTTGCTTGATAGCATACATATAACTTTGAATCCGCACTGATCTGGTTTAGTTTTTCCAAACCAGCTTGGCTCATCGTTAAAGCAAAGCCATCTTCTTTGGGCATGATCACATAATGCACATCTTGTTCCAATAACAAGTTTCCTTGACCGTCATGATCATCGGTACCTAAAGTTACAACAAAATTGGTACTGCTATGATCATCGATCTGCAATCCAGCACTTAAAGTATCGTTAATGATAAATTTACGATTGGTATTAGGCACGCCATCAGCCATGGGCTGCAGCATCGGCACATCGATGCTTAACAAGAAACTAACATAATCTCCCACATGCTTATCAGTTTTTTGCACCAAGCCATTTGTTGCAGCCCCATCTAAAACATCATTGCCGCTAGCAATGATATCCTTACGGATCATGATCATTTCATTTTTAGGATAAGCGATAACATCATATTGCCACATCGTCCCCGCAGGGTGTCCATCGATCATCGTCAGATTGGTCATTGGTAAGCTAATAAAAAAAGGTCGACTTTCTTTAGCAACATTAGCACTAATTCCATCACTAACCTTTGCAGGAATATCCATCTCTGCAATTAGATATAAACCAAGTTCTAAGTTATCTACTTTGGTCTTGCCTTGTTCATCGGTTATAGGCATCGCTGTTCCCTTGGCATCAACATAAGCTTTTACCAATTCATTTCCGCTTTGGCTGCCATCATCTTGCCTATATGCAACGCTTAAAGTATTTAGATCCTTCATGATCTTATTAACAGCTTCTGCACTTACATAATCAACCTTATCGATCTTAGTATACTCAGCCATTATATTGTGTTGAGCTAGCCAATCTTTAAAATCATCATTTAAAAGATAATATAATCCACTAATATCTTGATCAACATTATCTACTTGTTTTAGTTCCCCTACCTTAAGGAATTTAAAAGTCACTCCCGCTAGTGATTCATTCCCAACATCGCTTAGATCTTGTTCATATCCATTACCATCTTTAAATGTTCCATCTTTTGATACCAATTTATATAGCGTAATGCTTCCTGTTTCTATTTCATTAATCTGACTATCTTCAGCTTTAACCATAAGCATCATCATCAGCATTACCATCAACATAATTGCTAGTTTTCTTAACCTTCGCATCTTGACCTCCAATTTTTACATTATAATTAATCTATTTTGAGTCTCTATCCTTAATTTAATTGGCATAAATTGATATTTCTACATATATGTTGTATTATTGTAGTGTAAGGAGGATATAGCATGAAAAGTGTTTCCCATTCTGAATTCATGATACTTCAGCTATTCTGGAAGCATCATAACAAGATCAATAAAAAAGCCATCTTTACTACTATTCAAGATGCATACCCTGATCAATGGAAAAATAGTTCGATCTCCGTTTTTCTAATGCGTTTAGAAGCAAAAGGTTTGATATCCAAGCAAAATATCAACGGCACGATGTATTGGTTATCTATAAGTAAAAGCGAATACTTGAAACAATATTTGAACAATATCCTTTTAAAGCATGAAAACAAGACCTATACCGATATTCTTTTGGGATTTATCGATGATGAAAAAACACGAAATGAAGCTGCTGATGAGATCGACGCCTTGATTAAAAAATACGAAGATGCTGAATAATCTAACACCCATCTACATTCTATTGATCTTAAATATAATCATTAGCGTTTTATTTCTTATCATCAAGATCTTGCAAAAACAACTTATTGCTTTTTCGGCAATCACATATTGCAATATCTTAAAATTCATCGGTACCTTTTTTAGCTTTCCCTTATTTTTTATCCTCATATTTATCGGAAAAGATTATCTCTACGGTGAATTATTCAAAAATAAACTAATCTATGCTAAGTACAATGTTCGTTTGACCAACCATTTCTTACAAGAACTAAGCGATCCATATCTGCGTTTATCAGTATATGCTCTGCTATTTGTTTTATTCTTTTCCTGTTTGCTGTTAACGATTTATCATTACCATAAATCAAATGATCTTTTAAATAAGATCGAAACAACTAACCGCTATCCCAAAGAATTATTCTTCTTATTAAAAAAAGTTAAAACAAAACTAAACATCCAAGCACGCATAACTATCTGTCGCAACAGCTATATCCAAAAACCTTGTTTAGTTCAATTAGAATATCCAACGATCCTTATACCTGAACATGATTACACCAAAGATCAATTGTTACTTTTGATCGAACATGAATTATATCATTATAAATATCACGATTTATTTTTTATCAAACTTGCTAATTTCTACAAGTTGCTATTTTGGTACAACCCTTTTATCAAAGCATATGCTGATACCTTATTATTTTCATGTGAACTTGCTAATGACGAAAGAATGATCTTCACGATGTCCAAAGCTGAAAAAATAGCGCTTATCAAATTAATGCGCTATTGCTTAAAAAATATTCAACATGCTCCAACCAGTGATCTAATCGCTTTTTCTGATAATAATAAAGCAAATATCATCAAAAGAGTAGAATTTATCATCAGCCATAAGCGCCATGGCGCATATCGATTATTGTCAGCTGCTATGCTTAGCATCACCTTGATCTTAGCACCTGCATTTTGTTATCGCCTGACGGAAACCATCTTTGATATCTTACCTTCTAAATTCAAATATCAAGAGGTCATCGATACTAACAAACAAATAATTTAATATACTATTTGATATGAAGATGTTTCTAGTTGCGTATGAAACATCTTTTTGCTAAGCAAAATAAAAAGCAAGTTATGTTACATAACCTGT